>JBBRRF010000031.1:0-9985 GCA_038200885.1 Candidatus Nitrosocosmicus sp. | reverse complement strand
TTTTGCTATCCTATGACAGGCTATCCAGAAAACCACGTCTATTCAAATCATTCACAGGTCTTTCGGTCCAACAGTTTGACATCTATAAAGAAATAGAATCAAGGTATGCAAAACATGAGATAAAGCGTCTGTCTACTAGAAAGAATAGAGAACGAGATATGGGTGGTAGCAGACGTTTCAAGCTTGTTGTCAAGGATAGAGTTGTCATGGTTCTGGCGTACTATCGCCTGTACATAACCTACACCTTGATGGAATCTCTCTTCGGTTTGGATCAGAGTAACGTATACAGAGACATACAAAAGATTGATAAGACTGTTTACCAATTCCTCAAAGATTATACAACGTAACCAAAAGGTTGAAAAGTATAGAAGAAGTTGAGCAATACTTTCCAGGCTTTATGGCTTTTGTAGACTGTTCAGAACAGGAGATACCAAGGCCAAATAACAGGTTAAGACGGAGGTTATACTACTCCGGTAAGAAGAAGAAACACGCAGTAAAGAACCTATATACAATAAACCAAAAGGGTCTGATAATCTATAAAACAAAGCACTGACAGACAGGTAGAAGACATGATTACAACGTTTACAAAAAGAATCAACTTAATGTTCCAAAGGATGTAGTGAGCATGTTTGACCTTGGATTTTTAGGAGTAGCAGAAGACTTTCCAGGACAACTGTCTTCTCCACCTATCAAAAAGGAAAAGGACTGTAAACTTTCTGTGCAGCAAAAAGAGTACAACAGGAATCATTCCATAAAGAGGATAGTGATAGAACATGCCATCTGCAGGTTGAAGAAATTCAAAATAATGGAAGATGTATTTAGAAACAGGTTGAAAAGATATGATAGGATTTCAGATATAGTTTCAGGACTGGTAAACTACAGGATGATCAATCTTGCTTAGAACATGATAATAATGTCAGTTAGCTGATGGTGTTAATTCATCTAATTACGCAAGAGATCTAATTAATGAATATGACAATGGGTATATTATTCTTTGAGAATATTTAGATAAAATGATACTTAAGGTCATAAAAACTTGAATCATGTAAGATTGTTTGTTTATTAGATAATATAATACTTTTATAAAGTAGTGGAATTAACCGTAAATATACTCAATTTCAATTGGTCCATGGAAATTATTCTGTCTTAATCTTAGTAATAATCTTTCAAGATCAATGTCATTATCTAGGTACTCTTCATCCTTTATTACAATAAATTGATTTTTATAATTTCTCTTAAAAACATCATAATTTGAATAAATCCATTTGTAATTATCTTTTAATTCTCTTAATTTATCAACTTCAAAGTCCATGAACATTTGTGGATTCATGTTCAAACATAGTTTCCATTTATTATAGTTATGTTGTATATGGTCTATATCAATATCAATATCAATATTTTATATATCAGATCTATCGAAACATTTAGGTCAAAGAAATCCCAATCTTTCTTATGCATAGTTAACTTTTAGTCAATGTTTCAATTATTCTTCAACGCAAACATCCACATGGGATCCTGAGAGCTCTTCTTGTAAATTTAGTTCGTACGTAATATTGCAACATGCCACTAGTATGAATTGAGTATCTGACTAGAACCACAATCTTATTTGGAAGAATATGTTTGGATTCGTTTTCAAATCATATGTTTTTAGAAGAAACGCTGAAAAATTCGACAAAAACTAGAATAATTAAGATATTTATTATGAGAGTAGACTACATAACAAATATGGTAGTCAGTAGTAATAATAAAAAAAATGTAGAAAATAGTAAAATCAAAAAGGAAAATAAGGATGCAGTTGATTCCACAAAAAACAATAAAAAAAATGTAGAAAATAGTAAAATCAAAAAGGAAAATAAGGATGCAGTTGATTCCACAAAAAAGGACAGTATAAGCCTATCAAGTTCTATTTTAACAGAATCAGACAATAAAGAAAAAGAACAGATCTCATATTACGAAAAACAAGTTCTAAAGGAATTAAAAGGTATTAAAAAAGCATCCAGGAACATCCTCAAAAGTATAAAGAAATTCAGTAGTTAATTAAATTTAAGGATGACGAGGCACCCACTCATCATCTTCAAAAACTACAAATAAATGAGTTATTTTAAATTTGATTTATTAGTACAAGTTCACCAAACGTTGAAAATACTACATTTTAAACGCCCTACTCAACATTATTAATTCTGGTCCAGTAGTTAGATTACCTACAATCAAAGACCGAGTGTTCCAAACAATCCCCGATGATAGATATGGGATACCACCATTGATAGTTAAAGGCTCTACCTCCACCTTTAAAACCGATGAAATAGTTTCAACCTCTTTCTCTGTGGCCTTTGGATGTACCGCAGCACCATCATTTGTTGATACAATCATCGAACCAGTTTGATTGAAATCAGCAACAGACATGGTGTGAGCTTCTATTCCTAAAATATCACATATTTGTTTGTCAAACTCATTCTTAAATAATGGAGACACAATTGCTCCTTTATCATTAGTGGATATTAGATTGCCTATAGCCGTCAATTTTGATTCTAGTTTGGACACATTCAATCCGGTTACATGTTTTAGATGTAGCACCTCATCCTGTGACGCTGTTGAAGGCAGTAGCATTCCATTATTATTTAGGACCACCATAGGACCAATTATTCTATTTCCGGCTATAGAAACAAAAATTGGATCCACTTCTAAAACATCCGTTATTTTCTTTAACTTCGTCTCAGCATAACCATGTGGAAGTAATACTATTTTATCGTTAGATTTTGCAAATATACCTACATTAGGACTTTTATACAAGTCATACCTGAAAATACCCAAATAATTTAGAACATAGGTAGATTATCATATGAACCTATTGATTAAAATTTAATATAATAATAAATAGAAATGTAAAAAATACTAATTATAATATGGTAATAGAATTTAGCATGTCTATTAGGAAAGTCAACATTATAATTTTCGCATTACCATGTGTATTACTCTTGTTTTTGTCTAGTTGGTTTGGCCACAATAGCCTGATAGATACTACACAGGATCTCCCGTTGTTTTCTGTGAATAAAGCATCAGCTCAAGAAACTACCTGGTCAAATTATACAACCGATGATAGCACTCTAAGCATAGCATACCCTACAAATTGGGAGATTGTTGAAGATAAAAAGAATGACGAAAATCAGACCAATGACATAATAGTATTTCTATCACCAAAAGAAAACCCTGAAGATCCTTTTCAAGAAAACATTGTCGTGAATATTTTGATGCCAAAAAATAACTTTACAATCAACGAAAGCATCAATACACAAGATATAGTTCAGAAACTTGTAAACCAGAATCAAGGATTTAGATTTGACAACATATCCACCATACATATTGATAGCATAAACAAAACAGCTGAGAGCATAACATACAGCTTTGAAAATGCAGGTTTTTTGTTTAAAACTAAACAGATTTTTTTGACTATTAACAATAATATCTATATTTTTTCCCTTTTAGCTGAGCAAAAGGAATTCGACAAATACACTTTAATTTTTGACAGGATGCTCATGAACATTCATTTATCAATCTAAAAAAAGGAGCGTTTTGCTAGTTTGTAGTCTTGTCTAAACCGGTATAAATTTGTGTATCAAGAATGTTTGTAAAACTAGCAGTCAAAACATCAGTCATTTTAGAAGTACTTGGATTTGACCCAACAAAAGAGGTATGATATTGATTTGAATCAGAAGTGGTATCAAGATTTTGTGCAGAAATAGGATGTAAAGATACAGAATTTTCATCAACATTTGCAGCCATACTGGTCTGTGAAACCGTCAAACTACTAACAACAATAATTGTCGACAGTATGATTAACAGAGTTAACTTTGATGTAATTATTTTCATATCTTAAAAAATAGTAGTTATATATTTTATAAGAAACTCTTCAATCGTTACAGTAATAAATTTAATTAGATTTACCCTTTGTAAAATCAACTATTTTTTTTTCCATAGTATTTTATCTGAATGTTTTTATATCATACTTTCTGTTTCCACAGAAACTTTATTTTTATCCTCATATTTCTTGATATGATTTCCCAGTTCTAGAGTTTTGGAAATTTCATCTAATCCATTTACCAAATAATTTTTTAATGTAAGATCAATATCAAAATCAAAGACTTCAGAATTTATCTTAATTTGTTGTTGCAATAGGTCTATTTCAAAGTTTTCGTTTATTTTGGAGGAAAAGAAATCTTCGATTGTATTCTTGTCCATTTTGATGACCAAAACACCATTTTTAGAACAATTATTGTAAAAAATATCTGCAAAAGATACCCCAAGGATTACTTTGAAGCCGTAATCCTTAAGTGCCCATACCGCATGTTCTCTTGAGCTTCCTATACCAAAATTTTCACGTGTTAATAGAATCTGTCTTCCACTAAATAGGGGAGAATTCAATACAAAATCCTTTAAGGGTATACCTTGTTTATCATAACGCCAATTAAAAAATAAATATTCACCGTACCCAGTTTTACCCAAAAGTTTTAAGAATTGTTTTGGAATAATCTGATCTGTATCAATATTTGCAATATCAAGCGGAACTACCTTAGTTGTCAGATTCTTAAAAGGTTCCATAAATACACCTGTAATTTTTATCTGTAATAAATCAAACTTAAACCCATTCTCTAACATCAACAAACTTTCCGGCTATTGCAGCGGCCGCAGCCATCAAAGGACTAACAAGGTGAGTACGTCCCCCTGTACCTTGGCGTCCTTCGAAATTTCTATTTGAAGTACTAGCACACCTTTCACCTGCTTGAAGTATATCAGGATTCATGCCTAAACACATACTGCAGCCAGGCTCTCTCCATTCAAAACCAGCATTGATAAAAATTTTATCCAATCCCAATTTTTCGGCGGCAATTTTTACCTGCTGTGATCCCGGTACGACCATTGCTTTAACATTAGAAGATACTTTTTTTCCTTTCACTGCATTAGAAGCTTCGATTAAATCTTCTAATCTTGCATTTGTGCAAGAACCGATAAAAACTCGATCCACTGAAATATCAGTAATTGGTAAACCCGGTTTCAAATTCATGTATTCGAGAGCCTTAATAGCAGATTTTTTTTCATCATCATTTCCTTTAGAATATTCATCAGGAGAAGGAATTGCAGAGTCCACATCGATAGTCATAGCTGGATTAGTACCCCAAGTAACTTGAGGAGCAAGATTATCGATATCAATAGAGAAAGTCTTATCGTATTGCGCTCCGTTATCAGATCGGAGATTCTTCCAATCGTCTATTTGTTGATCAAATAATTCATTTTTGGGAGAATAGACTCTTCCCCTTAAATATTCAAAAGTAATATCATCTGGAGCAACAAGACCTGCTCGAGCACCTGCTTCGATAGACATATTACAAATAGTCATGCGTTTTTCCATTGTGAGGGATGAAATGTAGTTCCCCTTATATTCAATCACCGATCCTGAACCACCAGATGTACCTATTTTTCTAATAATGTTTAATATAACATCTTTAGATGATATAGCCTGGTTTTGCTTTAAACCGCCATTCAAAACTATTTCAAAATTTTTTGACTTTTTCATCCACAGACATTGAGTCGCCAATACATGTTCTACTTCACTGGTACCTATACCAAAAGCAAGAGATCCGAATGCCCCGTGAGTGGAGGTATGGCTATCACCACAAACAATTGTACTACCGGGAAGTGTCAATCCCAATTCTGGACCGATTACATGAACTATCCCTTGATACTTATCATGAATATCAAAAAGTCTTATTCCGAATTCTTTACAATTATTTTTTAATGTTTGTATCTGTAACGATGAGATTTGATCCACAATGGGCAAGGATCTGTTAGTAGTGGGAACGTTATGATCTACCGTAGCAAAAGTAAGATCTGGTCTTCTAACATTTCTCTCGTTAATCCTAAGGCCATCAAAAGCTTGAGGCGAAGTTACTTCATGCACATAATGTCTATCAATGTATAAAAGCGACAAATCACTATTTTCATCAGAATATACTAAGTGATTATCCCAAATCTTGTCGTATAGAGTTTGTGCCAACTATGATATATAATAACAAAACGACTATAATAATAATTATTTCATATTTAATTGAGAATTAACAATGCTTAAATGTAGTCTTTTATCATTTGATATAAATGCATGTTAATGATGATCGATATCCTCAACAAATTTTAGATCAGATTAAAAAGGGAACAACTACTTGTGCTCTTACCTGTAGTGATGGTGTAGTATTAGCTGCAGATACAAGAGCAAGTGCAGGATTATTTATTGCAGATAGGCATGTAATGAAAATACAAAAAGTTGATAATCATTTAGGTATGACAATTGCAGGTGGTGTTGCAGATGCCCAAAATCTAGTTGATACAATGAGATACAACTCAAATATATACAGATTATCTAAAAAGGAGCCAATTCCAGTCAGTTCCGCTGCAAGACTATGTTCTAACATTCTATTTAATCAAAGATATTTTCCCTTTTATGTTCAAATTATCATGGGAGGATTTGATTTTCGTCAGCAAAAAGGACAAATTTATAATATAGATTTATTTGGTTCGATGACTACAGAAAGCTTTATTTCAACTGGTAGTGGGTCCCCTGTTGCTTATGGATATTTAGAGTCGGAATTTAAGGAAGGAATGAGTGTAAATGAAGCTTATAAAGTAGCAATTCAAGCCATTGCCGCAGCAATTAGAAGAAATGCAGGTACTGGAGACAGCATAAATGCAGTAATAATAGATAAAAATGGATATACAGAATTATCTAAAGAAATTAAAGATAGCGTCGGCGCTAAATTTTAATCATTTTTTAATCATATAGTCATATAAAAATAGAAATAAAAATCATTAAATTTATTCTAATTTAATCTAATTTATAACCAATAAAATCTTCAATTATGACTTCGGTCTCCTTTGGGAGTTCAATAATAGGTAGCAATTTTTTAATGAACTTATTAGCAATTATATGAATTGATTTAAAAGTATTATTTTTTAGGAAGGAGTTTAATAATTTCAGGAATTCAGTATAACTTTTAGGATCATACTCGTCAAAATGTTTTGTAAATATATTATGAGATGTGGGATAAATATCCGATATTTCAACCGGAATCAAGCCAAAAAAAGGATTATAAAGACAAATTGAAGCCTCGGGAAAAGTACTGGAAAGTTTTCGTAATACAGAGGAGGAATAGAACGGTCTTATCCCCTGATCTGGATATAAAAGTAGGATATTATTATTGGGCGATTTGTAGTTATTAATTAGCATATTGCGATAATTTTTTAGCTCTGGTCTAAACTGATCTATTGGTTCAAACAAATAGATTGCTTTTTGCTTAAATACAGGAGTATTTTGTTGAATATATTCAAAATTCTTAATTGTATGAATTGCATCCATTAATTTGGGATGAGATCTTGCTTTTTGCAGTACGTATTCCCAAAGCCTACCATCGTAAATCGATTGCTTTACTGCAGACATCTCCTGTTTTAGAACATACAAATTATGTTTTGCAAGATTAATAATTCTGGTTTGAGGGATTTCATCGATCAATTCTTTAACTGAATAATCTGAGCAAACAGGACAGCAGCATGGCAAATATGAGAGGTCTTCTAACCTCATTGTTCCTGAAGAACTCATATAACGATTAGCTTTTGCATACAAGATATACGATGCAGAATCAAATGTATCGCAACCTAATGCAACAGCAAGAGGTATTGTTAATGGATGACCTGCACCAAATAGATGGATAGGTTTATTTGGTATGGATAATTTGGTAGCTTCTATAAGTCGAGCGAGTGTAGAAAACTCATAAGCTTCCATCAGTTCAACTGGACTACCAATCGCAAAAAATGAAAAACCCTTTTTATCTAATAGTGAGGCGGAATACCGTACGAGATCAAAATGCTCAGCACCCTGAATTGTTCCAGTCCATATTTCACCTTTTGATGATAAAATATCATCATTGCTATTATCACCATTCTGGTCAGTTCGATTTTTTCTTATGATATCGATTGTTTCATCTATATTTGAAATAGTTTCATTTACATAGGATTTTGCCGTATTATAAGGCAAACCATAGCCTGTTGGTTTATCTAATGGAACTGGAATATCACTACCAATATCAAGTTCAAATTGGGCCATTATCGAAGGTGTTACGTTGACTTTACCATATTCGAGCACTTGGTAACCTCCTGAATCTGTCATGATAGGTCCATCAAAATTAACTATTTGATGAATTCCCTGTTTTTCGGCCTTTTCACCATAAAATTTGAAAGCGATATATGCATTTGTTATTATACATTCAAAACCAAGACTTTTTAAAAAACTTGGGCTGATTTGTTGTTTGACTGGATGAATTACAGGTATAAACGATGGAGTTTCCAAAGAACCATGAGGAGTGGTTAATTTACCGATCCTAGCAGCTAAATCAGTACATTTCACCTCAAATACCAAGATTAATTCTTGGACTCCCTAAGGAATTCATCGTAAATCGCTTTTACACGTGAAGCAGACAAACCAGATCCTTCTTCGATTCCAAATTCGGTCACTTTAATTTTATCCATCACAATGATTGCGCCTACGTCCTCTCGAATCTTTATTAATCCAGGGAATACTCTTGACAACCTTTCAGAAAGAGCTTTCAAATCAAATGGCCTCTCTAAGAGCTTTACCTCTTTTACGAATAAACCGTTTATCATTAGTTTTTGGATTTGTTGAGAGTCTACATGGTCCAAGATTAAATCAAATTTTTCGTTTAAACCAGTCAAAATACCAGAATAAGTTTTATTGTCTGAAGTCTCGATTGAAACTTTTTTTCCTAAAAATTGTACACTTTCTTCAGCAAATCTTCTTGAAATTAAAGCAGCCATTATCCAAGAGGATAATGTCTTAAGGTATATATATATGAAATCAGTTCAAATCAAATTTATTTCAAAAATTTCAACATATCCGGATCATTTTGGATACGTGGCAACCAATCGATGTTTCCGAAAGATCTTTGCTTCTTATCCCCATACATATGGACAATCTTTTGAGCCGATAAGGACGGTAAAATACTAGTTGCGATCTCTAATTCAGAAAGCTTAGAAAATTCAAAGTTTTTTAATGCATCATAAGATATTATGCCCAAGATCTCAGCAACCACGTTGTCACTAATTTTAGTTTGTGAATATGATCTGTCTTCATATATTTTTCTTAGCTCGTATGGAGACCTTCTTAATATTACCACAAGGTCTACTAACAGCGGATCTATTACATAAGGTGCAAGATGTCCAACAATGATACTATCCTGATATTCTGTCTTAGAAAGCAACAAAGTCAAAAAATCAAATGACTTTTGAATATCTACATCATGATTTCCTCTTTGGGCAGAAATTAAAAGATTTTCAGATAAAATTATCTTATTAATATCAACAATTGGTACTTTATCAAACAAAGATGAGAGGATTGTAGCGATGGTGTGTTTGCCAACACCAGGTGTGCCAGAAAGGATTATTTTCAAAATACTATTACCATTATATCATATTCTTAATTTTCTCATAATCTAAAGGATGAGTTAAACAGTGTTCTAAGAATATTCATTGAAGAAATTATTGATGTAATCGTTAAGATCATCTCTTAATTTTATTACTTTTGTTCTTTTATCACCATCTAAATTTGTATGGAGTAATACGTCTAAACCCTCAACCAAGTATTGGATGTTTGAGAATGTAAGCAGAGTTTTTTGATTTCTGTCAGTATTTTCTTCCACGTCGATAATGTTATTTCGGAATTGTTAAAGTTTATGGTTTAATCGGTTTAAAAAACGAACAGATCACTTATGAGGGGGAGAGAAAGGTTACCTTAATAAGAACACATCACTAGTTTTATCGGTTCTGTTAACTTAAGCATTTGAAAAAGAGCAAAGTTGAGTTGTCACTGGACTAAATGAGACAATACACACAAGATTCCTTGTATTTTGAGCACGATTTATGACCTTTT
>JBBRRF010000030.1:0-10295 GCA_038200885.1 Candidatus Nitrosocosmicus sp. | reverse complement strand
ATCCTTTGAGGATTTTAAGGAGAAGGTATCCAGATATTTCAGAACAAAAAGATTTGGTCTAAATATGAGGAACTATTTACTGAGGACGATTCAGGAACATATATGAAATGGTATAGAATTATCTGAGATTCCGCTTTGATTTGTATTTGAAATATTACCTTGAGCAAATATGGCATGGGTATTTGGTATCATTAGCACTGAAAACATCAGAGCTATATCGAGTGTTATACTAATCGAGTATTGAGTTACATTCCTCATTATTTACCCAGTCAGAGAAAGTAATAATAAACTACTCATTATTCTCATTCGCTGAGAATGTTAGAATAGTTCATAACACATGGTTATTCCTCGTATGCCATAGGATGTTATATTTTATACTTTGAACTTTTGCCACAACCTAACAATTTTATCTTCAATTGATTTTTGTCTCATATTACAAGATAAACTATTATTTTTGTATCTAAGACTTATTTCATCAATCCACAATGTAAAAAATGATTCAGCTGATCCATCCAACTTTCGAACAATTTTAGTTTTCTTAATAATTTGAAGTTGTTCTAATTTGCCTAGTTTTCTGTAGGTGGAAGACAGAGGTATTTCCAAAAGTGTTGAAATTTGTTGTGCAGTGAGGGCTTTTCCGTCTATTAGTTTCATCATGTTTAATGCAGTATCGTCTACCAGTACAGATAAAATATCTTTTGGTGATAGATTCATTCTTCAACTCTTAACTATGGCAAGAATAACTAGAACAAAACCACTTATTTCAACTAACTCTTCAATTGTATCTTTATAATAGTTATCTCCAAAAGAAAATATATCTCCAACGATTGTATCTCCAAGAGTAATTAATACAAATCCAAATGCCAAGGAGAGCATTGGAACATATCTGGTTCTTTTATATGCTCTAAATGCAAAGTAAACTAGTATAAATCCAACAAAAATGTGAATTAATACTATTCCGTTTAATAGATCCATTAATTAATTAAATTAATCCAAGATTAAACCATTGTCAATCTTGGTTTTAAGATTTTTAGGGTAATTTTACACTAATTAGCTGAAAGGTAATTCCTCCTGTATTTTTATAAATATTTATACAAGTTTTCAATACTTATTTTATGAAAAAGATATTGAAGAAAACAATTCTACTAAATTTATAAACAAACAAATGAAATGGGATTGAATTTACAAGATTATCTTGGATCATAAAATGTAGACAGGATTTACTAAGAAGAGAGGATTTTAAAATCTCGGTATTTAAAAGTAGATTATCATTAATTCAATATATGTAATTATTTAAAAGGGTTTTTTTAAAAAGATGAAATATTAGTTATTATATTAAATAATTTCAACTATTAATTAATATCATTATAATTTTTACATGGACCGAGTGGGATTTACAGCAAAAATGATATGGAACTATTATAACACATTAATAGTTCAGGATTCAGTTTCAGTGGCCAGTCTCTTTGAGTGTCAAGTGTCACGAGGTTTGCGGAACAGAATTGAATAAAGAAAAGGAATAATCTTGCAGACCACTGTCTTGTCTAAAGAAAAAAAGGATGGACCTAATAGTTAAGTGTAGGACCTAAAGAATTGAGTTCAGTAGTGATACATAAACTCAGCTCATCATTTTGTATTTTGGTAAAGCCGGGTTTGGCGTCGTCCAAGAGAATATTAACTTCGTCCAATACCAATTGTCTATCGTGTCGAGTCATATTTTGATTTTTCATTAAATCCCATACGCTCTCCATATCAGTTACTGGACCGCTACCTCCTGCCATATTTTCATTTATGTTTGTTATTTTGTTGTCAGTAGGTATTAAGGAAACAAAGCTTTGTACACTTTTTGTATAGTTTTGAATTTCGCTAGTCCCTACCTTGGTTTCTTCAATTTTCTTAAAACAATCCGTTGTGTTATTTTGGCTTTGGATATTTGAGTTTGAAGGACAAGTATCTATTGTAACGTTTGACCTAAAACAATCATTTGGGTCAATTCCGGGGCTTTGCGCTAGCACAAATGGCTCTGATAGAAAGGTTACTGCTGTAAGTCCAGCTACGACAAAGGTTAGGACAACGAATAAAGCCACTGCTTTTCCTTTTTGGGATATATTTGTCTTAAACATTTTACTAATCTCCAATTTACATCATCACCTATTTAACGATCTCAAGGATACCCATCATGCCAAAGTCCCCGTGAAACATCAGATGACAGTGATATACAGTTTTTCCTACAAAATCATCAAATGGTATTCTAATAATTACTTCACCTTCCGTGGGGATAATAACTGTATCTTGATATCCATGTGCATCATAAGGTTTTCCGTTAACAGATATTACCTGAAAATCATTTACATGAATGTGGAATGGATGAATATTACCAGACGTGATTTTATCAAGGTTTACTAACTTCCACTCCTCTACAGTTCCAAGCTTTGCTGTTATATCTACTCTGTTATGATCAAAGGTCTCGTTATTTATCTTGTATATCCAATCTCTATCATTTGATGAGAAATTAAGGACTCTATGATTAGTGACGTTTGCAAGATTGAGGTCTCTCTCTGGAATTAAGCTTGTTGGAATGATGTTCCCTGGTTTTGCATCTGTTTGGTTACCTTGTATATTTACAGTCGCAATGTGTAAATCATATGGTGCAGTAAATGAGTTATTAATAGGTCCTAATGGAATAGACCCGCTACCGTTGGCAGTCACCAATACATCAAAACGTTTTCCCGAAGGGAAGAAAAGAGATTCATTATTCCACACCTTCCAAACTGGGCTTCCATCTTCTGCTATAACATTGAATGTATTGCCAGGCAGTTGGACTATGAGTTCATTCTCAGGACCGATATTTGCAAGACGCCAAAGCTGCGTCTCACCTGATTTAATATTGATAACTGGATTGACTTCACCGTTAACAGTTAGGCGTTCATGCATTGTCATCGTATTACTCAAATCACCTGTAGTAACGAATAGATTGTCAAATGGAAAATCTCTCATGGCAATGGTATGCTGTGTGATATTCTGTAAGGGCTCTGGCAATAACTTTTCTCACCCTTCAACAATGAATATCCCAGACAGACCTGCCGAAACTTGTCCATAAGAAAGTTTATGCAAATGTGAATGATACCAGTTCGTACCTGGTTCGTGATCTTTCGGAATATCGAGAACATAATGCTGTGTAATACCTGGCTCAACATCAAGAAGTACGTTGTCCGAATTATTTCCAGGAGATACATGAACTCCATGAAAATGGAGATTGGTAGATTCATTGAGATTGTTTACTAAATCAATTTCAACTCTATCTCCAGGATAGACATGGAAAGCTGGTCCTGGAAGCGAACCATTATAGACCATTCCAGTAATTGTCTCGTTATCAACTTTACCTATCTTATATTCTGCAACTAGTGTAGTTTTCAAAACGCCATCTTTACTATATACATCCACAGGCTTTGAAAAGTTCATCCCAACCAAAGGTGAAGATTGATTTTGGGCGAAAGCATTATAATTTGAATGATCAAATGCAAACATTACCAAAACAAACATCGATATAGTAAGGGTACACAGTAAGGTACAAGTCTTGATCTGGGGCCGTATGTGTTGGATCATCGAATTAATCCCTCCATCCATTGACCATTCCAAACAATTCCTCCTAGTTTAGAATCCATACTGTATTTTCTATTATCATAATAATAATTTCTAGTGCTCAGACTCATGAGTAACGCAATCTTATAGCAATAGTTATATAAGGTTTGTGTCATTATGCAATTTTTTGACCGTAGATACAAAATACCAAAGTACATATTTATTTAAAGATTTATTGGGTTGCTAGATCTCAATAAATGTATAGAAATGGTCAAAAAAATGTTAATTTGACTTGAAAATAAATTATTTTACTGAAGTCACAGTTTGCTCATAACCATTGCTATATATCTCCATGATATTGCCAAATGGATCTTCACAGAATACTATTTTATATCCTTTGTTGGGAACAATTTCCCAAATCTCGCTTCGTTGCTTTCCTCCACTTTTTGAGATTCTTTCACATAAATCCTCAACGTTTGGATCTGTAATACATAGATGAGTAATTCCTGACTTCCAATACTCAAAGTTTTCTTGGCGTCTTTGTGCTTTTGGTTCTATGTATTCGATTATTTCAAATCCTACTTGATTACCTGAACTTAGCCAAACGATTCTCATCTTTTTTAGATTTGAACCGTGAATATCTCTCAAAGCCATACCTGAGATGGAATCATTCACAATAAATTCTACTGGACTTGCAACTTTGGTAAACCCGAAGATCTCTTCATACCATTTTGCAGCACTATCTAGATCTGATACACTGATAGCTATATGATTTAACATCTTCGGATATACACAATGCGGTGATGATGTTTTTTCTGCGGATTTAAATCACTCATTATATTAGATCAGTCATACTTTGTTTTCACTTTTATTCTTTAACTATGCTTTGTCGCCTAGTTCAACATATTTACCTTAGATTTGAATATTCTTTTCCGTGATTGACTGGCCATCTTATAACCGCTCATTAGTTAGACGTGGTCAAATCCTTTTCTCATACGATTTCCTTGATAGTTGGGGTTCGGAGATAGAAAAGATGAATAAAAACAAAAAGGGCAAGCCATTCACCTTCCCTAATCCCCTCATTCTTGTTATAGGCTACATCCGTAACTCATTTCATCTGTCTTACAGACCGACAGATAGAAGGCATTATCAAAGCCACTGAGAAGGGTCTACCGGCTAATCCACCTATCTGAGGCTGGATCATAATTCATTTTAGTATTCTAGCCATAATTTCCGATTTGACTAGCATCCTATCATTTGTTTGATTGCTCTTGGTAGTCCATCATGCTTTGTTTCCTAATTATGAATATCGTCATCCAATAGTACTTTTTATGCCATACTATACCGAATCCGTTAATCGTTAACAATTATCTTTGACTAAAAATGTCACAAAATGAAAGGAAAATCGAATTAGGCCACAAAGCACATTAAAACTCTATGCAATCTTTAATTGGGACTTTAAATATTAATAAATGTTTGAACAAGGACCATATAAAGAAAATCATTTACTCGGTCATAGGTATAGTTGTCATTACAGTAACAGCATATTTGGTTTCGCCATTATTCATATCAACAGAAATAAATGAACCACTCCCTCCGACTATAAACTCTACTGTCGCGTTCACAGAGTTCAGTAAAATGAGCGAGGATGAAAGAATAGATATCGCAAAAAATATGACAAATGAACAAAAAAACCAAATGTTGGTTCAATTTGCGGAATCAGGCAACAATAGCAGACTGGATGAAGATATGAATATCAATACTCTTGCCACAGCAAATCAATCAAGAGGAACAGCAACATTTGTAGGAGTAAATGATGGAATTCATAATGCTGAAGGCCAGGCGATGATAATTCCTATATCCAATAACGAAAGTATATTAAGATTAGAAAATCTAAAAGTCACGAATGGACCTAACTTATATGTTTACCTTTCCACAGATAAGGGCGCTTCCGACTTTGTTAATCTTGGAAAATTGAAAGCTAACAACGGAAATCAAAATTACAACATACCTTCCGATACCGATTTATCTAAATATGATACGGTTTTGATATGGTGTAAAGCATTTTCGGTTCTATTTGGTAGCGCTGAACTCGAAACATAAAAAAAACAGACATCATCTCTGGAAGAATGAAAGTAAGGATGGATGAAGGAACAGAAATTGAAGGAGGAGGCGGAGATACCGCAGTAATCCCAGCAGGGCACGATGCATGGGTAGTAGGGATGAATCAAGTGTTTCTATTGACTTTACTGGGATGAGGGACTACGCAAACAAGCCAGAATAAATAAAAATCATCTTTTTGTGCTTACTGTCGTCAACCTATCGGTTTTCAAGGACAACTATTCTGCCCTATTAGTGTTGATACTTTCATTCATTTACTTGAAAGCTAATCGTAAAACTAGGATCCTTCTTAATTAGTTTTTAACTCTTTACTTTGTAGACTATCTATTTGTAAAGTTTGGCCCGAAAAAAAAGAAAAAAAATTCTTTGATAAAAATATAGACGCTACTTTGTCAATGTATCTTTCTTTCTGGAGTGACCAGTAATCCCTGTTGTGATTATTTGTATACTTGTAATAAGTAGAGCTATACCTATCAAAATTCCTGCCAGGGCGATCCCAATATTGGGGTAAACAATTACTGCGATTGCAAAGATTATTTCCACAACACCCACTCCAATGCCAAATATATTTGACTTGCCTGTTTCTTTCTTATTCTGGAATGCGTGAATTATTCTTGATATACCATCAACTAGCAATGCGATACCAAGTAATATTACTATAATAGCTGTTGCTCCTTGCGGATATGTCATTGCTAACAGGGAAATGACAATTACAATAATTCCTAACCCAAGACTAGCTAAGCGAGACTTTCCCTTTCCAATAATACCTGAGACGACTTTCTCGATTCCGGCAAAGAACAATAGAAGTGCGAGGATAAAGATTACCGAAACGCCCCCCATAACTGGATTGAGCAATACGAGTATAGACAGGACTAAGATAACTGCTCCCAAACCGATCTGGGCCATACGTACCCAGCCTGGTGATTTATCAATACTCAAATGGAAATCCCCCTTACAGAGTCAGGGCTGGAACTAGACTGTGGAATGTTAGGCAGAGATATACAGCATTGTTGGATATGAAATGCATCAAATGCACATGTATTCAAATACTTCATAATACTATTTGATAGTAATAGATTGATTGAAATATAAAGTTTTATAAATAATAAACTTTAGTAAACATCAAAAATTGTAAACCCCGGATTTGTCAGAACTCCTAGGAGAGATGTAAAATAAGGTACATTTGAAAGATTAACTTTTCTCTATTTTCCAAGAGCATATTAGGTGTCATATTTGATATTATCCCTTATTGCTTGGGATGATTTTAAAGTTCACCACCTTTCTATCAGTCAGAAATTATGTGTAGGCATAGATAGAATATTTTGAATATTCTTCCTTGCATATCAGGGTATCCATTTTAGGATATTCATTTTTAATATCATAAAAGTTAAAAAGGAACATATTTTGGGAATTAAGGTGGAAAAATCAAAATAAATTCACCTTATTTGGAGGAATATGGATTTTTCCAATTTTCCAATGTTTATATTGTTTGAAAATTTCAGAACTTCGCAAAATGTCGACCTAATAAATAGGATATAATAGGCTTGCAAAGAGAGATTGAAAACGATATTCCGCTAGCTATTATTAAATGAGATAAAAGATACACACTGAGATCTGAAATTGACCAGGTAAACTCTTCCTGAAATATCCATATTGTTTGGCAAGGTTAAAGATGTTATGTTAATACCCTTTTTCTGAACAATCTCTTTAAATTTTGCTATGACTTGATCCAGTCTATCAGTCGGCTCTTGAACTGTAGTTGAGTTTACACTTTGGGCTAAAACTTTATTAATATATAATCAGTCACTATTCAATAGAAGCATTGAAACTGCAAAAATACTTTTACATTGCTTCATAAAAAGCAGAGAAACTTTTCATCAAATTTTTCGACGTCGAAAAACCTTATTCATCATTAGGGCATTTTATATTTCAATTTTTGATTGAATCTTTTTTTCTCCCTTATTATGATGTCTATCTCATTATTTATCACATTCTTATGATGCATTAGCGTCTCATAGATAATCCAGTTATCGTGGACTTCTATAATTGTTCCAATTCTACTTTGAGTTATCTTAAGAGTTGTAAGAATTTTATCAAAGGACCGGTTTATTTTTAAATCTCTATTTTCTTTTAAATCCACTAATGACGGATATTCAAGGCTTTCAGTAGCATCCGATATAGACAATGCATTTGCAAGTTTCCTAACCTCTTTTACTGTCAAGTCATTGTTTAAGATTTCAATTGCCATTTCGTGCCGCGCTGCATGATTTTTGACATAAAGTAATTCTTATGCCGCACTTGGACTTATATTAGATTTTGAAATTTCATCCACTATCTCCTTTGGTAATTCTAACAGCGATAACCTTTTTGAGACATAAGATGGGCTTTTTGAGATCTTTTGGGCCAACTCGGATAAACCTCCCCACCCAAAATCAGCGGTATAAACTTTGAATGCTCTTGCTTCCTCTATAGGATTGAGATTTTTTCTTTGAATGTTTTCAACTAAGGATATTTCAAAACTGTCTTTATCATTTACCTCAATCACATGACAGGGTATTTTTTTCCATCTTAATTTTTTGCGAGCTAGGTATCGACGGATTCCAGAAATAATTTCAAATTGGTTTTCTCTGATTCTTATGATAATTGGATGTAACAGACCATATTGTAGGATCGATAGGGCCAACTCATCTACAGTCTCGGTACCCCTTTCATGAATTGTGTAACTCGGTAATCTTAACTCAATGATCTCAACTTCCTCTACTATTCCTTTCATTAAGGGGATAGCAGAGAAATTTTTCATCACGTTTTACCCAATCATCTGAAGTATTTAATCTTTCATATAATTTTCACAATTAGATACAGTATGATATAAATTTTCCACATAATTTCAAATTAGATTAAATATGTGGATATTCTATTTGTAGTTATAGTCTGACTGTAACATCTATTCAATGGCTATATTTAGGGATTATTCGGATAAATCATCTAGTAGTTAGCCAAGAAACAAAATAGGTGAATTTCTGTCTATCGATAAACATGAAATTAAGAATTTATAATTGGTCAAAGGAGAACTCGGCCTTGCAATCTTACCTGAATTATTTTTCAGACTCAAATTGATCAAGATAATAGCTATTACTAGTTTTAAGAATTTATTACTGGCAACTTATATAGTTGAGGTACTTCTGAGCTAGTGAATTAAATATTTTCGGCTCCCATATCCTATTTTTTTTCTAATACCTTTGTTTATTGTATCTATTAACTGAGTAAACTTTGAGAAGTATGACAGTTTATCAAAATCCTGTATACATTAGATCTCTTGCGTAATTAGTAGTGGTTAACCATATGTTTTATCGATTTTCGTTTTTTGGAACTAACAGACATTAATTATTCTGTAGTTAATCAGTCCTGATACTATATCTGAAACCCTATCATACTTTATCAATTTATTCCTAAATACATCATTCATTATTCTGTACTTCTTTATCCTGCAGATTGCATGTTCCACAACTATCCTTTTTCTGGAATGATTCCTGTTGTACTCTTTTTCCTGTACAGAAAGTTCACAATCTCTCTCCTTTTTAAAAGGTAAGGATGATTTTTGTTCTGGAAGGTCCTTTTCAACACCCAAGAATCCAAGGTCATACATGCTCATTACATCCTTTGGTAAATCCGGATGATTCTTTTTGTAGATCCTGTAATCATGTCTCTTTCCTACCTCTCTGTCCATGTTTGGATTTGTAGACTATCAGTCCCTTTTGGTTTGCAGTGTACAGATTCTTGAGGGTATGTTTCTTCCTCTTGCCTGAATAGTATATCCTTCTTCTTAACCTGTTCTTTGGTCTTGGAATCTCCTGTTCCGTACAGTCTATAAACGCCAGAAAGTCTGGAAAGTACTGTTCGACCTTCTTTATGCTTTTCAGCCTTTTTGGTTACGCTGTACAGTTTCTGCGGTATCGGTAGAGATCGTCTTATCAGTCCCTCTATCTTTTGTACGTCTCTGTATACGTTACTCTGGTTCAAAGCAAATATTATTCCATCAGGGTATAAGTGATGTACAGATGATATTACACCAAAACCATGATAACCCTATCCTTGACAACAATCTTGAAACGTCTATCCGCACCCATATCTCGTTCTCCATTTCTTTTGAATGATAAGCTAATAGAGAGACGAAGTTCTAAGACAGTAATCGTTGACCCAATACAAATGCTTCTGGATATAAAAATTATTCCTATGACGCGTCTACGAGGGAATTACAATTGAACATATACGATAACAATAGCTGTTGCCTATTATCTAATGATGAAAAGAACGATTTTCCAAAAGCCCATGAGAAATTTAGACGATCGATAATAATAATCCTAGAGAATAAATCTGAATATAACAGATTAACGGAATTGTTGGATTCCGTAAGATATCAAGCCAAATTAATGAGTTGTTATGGTTTTGATACAAAAAATAACAAATGGGATATCACACAATATCCGGTTACTCAAACTGACAGTCAAATTGAAGGGATAAGTTTTGATATATAAAAACACGATGATACAGTACATCGATACAATGAATATGCTAGATACCTTGGTTTATAT
>JBBRRF010000029.1:0-10441 GCA_038200885.1 Candidatus Nitrosocosmicus sp. | reverse complement strand
GAGACAAAATACAAAAAATAATCGATAGTGGTGTAAATGTGGTAGTAAACCGTAAAGGGATAGACTTGGTGGCACAGGATCTTTTGGCCAAGTCTGGAATAATATCAGTCAAAAGAGTAAAAGAGAATGATCTTCATTGGCTAGAGAAAGCTACTGGTGGAAAACTGATAAAGGATTTGGATGTTAGAAACATACAAAGTAATGTAGGATATGCCAAAAATGTATACGAGAAGAAAATAGGGAGCGATAAGATGATATTTGTAGAAGGATGTATGAATCCTAAAACAGTTTCAATTTTAATCAGAGCAAATTCAAAAATGATGTTAGATGAATATCATCGCGCAATTCAAAGTACTATTACCAGTATGAGTAGATTCGTCCAAAATCCATCCATTGTCATTGGAGGTGGGTCTTGTGAAGCATTAATGGCACAACAAGTAAGAAAAAGAGCAAACATGATTGAAGGAACGGAGCAAATAGTTTTACTTAAATTCTCCGAAGCATTAGAAGAAATTCCATTAATTCTCGCAAAAAATTCAGGGTTGAATCGGATGGATGCTTTTATTCAACTTAGACTAAATCTATCTCAGAACTTTGATAGTAAAAAAGTTAAATGGTTTGGACTAAATACAGACGAAAGGAAAATATCTCAACTGGATTGGGATGTGATCGAACCTACAGTTGTAAAGGAGCAAGTGCTCAATACAGCCGTAGAAGTAAGTCGTCTTTTGATAAATATAGACGACATTATTATCAAAAAACCACTGATGAACACTCATACCCATGAGGATGGGACAGAGCATTCACATGCTGGTGGAGACAAAAAACATGATCATTACTTTGATAGGTTGGGCAAACAACAAAGGCCCCAGCACCACTATTACTAATTTTTTATTAATCAGAAAGATACAAAATGATGGAACAAATTCAAATTTTAAACTCAGGTATTAACAGTAAATATCAACAATTTTGTTTCAGCATTAGTTATCAAATTTGAAGAAATAAAACACGATTTGATGTATTTGTTGTTTAATTTTTACTCGTCAATATTGGCTTTACCAATCTTATATTATGGGAAATAACGTGATCCGTAACAATTTTTATATCAATTTCAATTTTTTTCATTAACTCCACTACTCCTATCATGACCATTTCTTCACTGAGTATCTTAGATAAATTTGTCCTGATCTCATCTATATCAGTACCCAAGTGTAATTGATTTAATACACATCCGCAATAAAACCACATCGATTCATTTAGATTGATTCTTAATTGCCTTTTGATTTTTGTTTCAACAATCTTGAATGTATTAAAAAATATCGTTTCATCGAGTTCATCTCTCAGAAAAATATTGTGATGGATGGTTTGATATGAAGAAAAGCATTGTACTCTGATCAGAAGCATTACTCTCTTTTCGGTATCTTTGCTTTAGGACCATCTCCAAAATCGTACGTATGTCCCTTACCACGATAAAATTTAGGTCGTATAGGCTTTCCTTCAGATTCACCTTTTTTGGTCAAAGATAACCCCGCCATTAATTCAACTATCAGACGATTTGCGAGCCCAGATGTAATACCTCCGTTATAGGAATTAACGTCACTTACATCATAGGTTGGGGAAACCTCAACAAGATCGAATGCAAATCTAGCTGGATCAAATGAAGTTGATAATAATCTCATTAACTTCATCCCCTCCCTTGAAGTGAGACCATTGGGCTCTGGTTCACCGGTTCCTGGTGCGTATGCAGGGTCAAAAGTATCAATATCCCAACTAACATAAACAGCATCAACATTGTCATTTGCCCTATCCGCAGCCTCTTTGGCAATCTGAGCAATACCTAGTTCCTCTACGTCAAGCATCGTAAACCATTGAAAATCCTGATCGGCCATCCATTTGTACAGATCAGGTCCTGGCCAATACCCTCTGGGACCTATAAGCGTATAATTTTTTCCCTTAAGACATCCCAATTCCATAATTCGTCTAATGTGAGCTCCATGATCATATTTGAATCCACAGAGTCCTTGGGGTGCACAATCAGCATGGCAATCAATATGGATCATTCCTATGTTTTTATATTTTTTAGAAAGTGCCCGAACGTTTGCAAAGGTCACTGAATGATCTCCGCCCAAAATTATTGGGATTGCATCTATATCGAGAACTTCCTTAACTTTATTAGTCATCCGTCTATGAGACTCAATGACATCCCCAGGAGAGATATTGACATCACCGTAGTCAACTGCTTTAAAGATTCCAAACGGGTCGACCCCAGTTTCAATGTTAAAATGTTCATAAGGTGGAGAAGGAACAGTAGATGCAGCCCTAATTGCTCTAGGGCCGTAACGAGTACCAGGTCTTATCGTAGTTCCAAAATCGAAAGGCTCTCCTACTATTGCTATGTCAGGCTTTATCTTTTGCAATTCTTCATTTTTTTTGACATAAGGTAGTTTTAGAAAAGTAGGGATGCCAACAAAAATGGGTTCATCATTTCCCTTGTAAGAATCTCCGTAAAATTCCATTCCCATATTAATATCTAATTATTATATCTAAGAATAATTAATAAATATTGTTAAGTAAACTACGTTTGAAAAAAAGTTCGACAGTCGAAAATATCATGCGTAATATTCACAATTATTACATTTGACGTAGTTTACGTCTTTTTTTGCCATAAAATATTACGTATCGATCAGAGGTACAACTACCATATTTGATGAATAACCAGTCAAATTACATAGCGTCAAATATACAGATCAGTAAATTTCATTATTTGAAGCAAAGTTTCCGAAATTATTTATGAAAAAGGAATCATAAAAAATAGTAGTGAATAAATTAATAATATTTATATATTTACTAACTAATTACCAATAACATTGGTTTTCATAGATGCTTATGGTATAGCAGTCCTTTCGTTCATGGGACTGGTCTTGTCTGTAGGAGTATTGACTTCCTTAATGGTAAAAAAAAGTAGCAAAAGGTACATGGTTGCAGGAAAGAGCCTACCGTTGATATTTGTTGGAACAATGCTTTCAGCTCAATCAATCGATGGCAACTCTTCCTTGGGTAATGTGGCACTTGTTTATCAATTTGGTTTTTGGGCTGGAGCTGCGATACCAATTGGGTTGGCAACTTGTTTAATAATAACAGGGGTTTTCTATGCAAAAAGGGTGAACAAAATGTCCATGCTTACCCTTCCAGATTTTTATTATAGAAGATACGGTGTTGGTGCAGAAGGAATGTCATCCATACTTTTGTCTTTAAGTTTCATAATATTAGTTGCAGGAAATTTTGCAGCAGGAGGATTTATACTGTCGACCGTCTTGCATATTCCGCTTTTCTGGGGTATGCTAATTGTTTCATTGGCAGTATTGGTATATACTTTCGCGGGGGGGTTATTTTCTTCTGCATACACAGATATTTTCCAGGTTTACTTAACTATCGGAGCATTCTGGGCTGCATTTCTGTATTTTGCCTTTGGATTCGGAGGAGTGGATTTAGGAACTATTCTGTCCGCCACGCCAGAGAGCTATTTGGATTTATCCGGGCTAACTGATCCTAAGAACGGGGCTTTGGTAAACTGGGCAGGAATCATAGCATTGGGTCTTGGTGATGTAGTAGCACTTGATTTTATGGAAAGAGTATTTTCAGCAAGAGATGGCAAGACAGCTCGAAGAGGTGCATTCATGGCTGGAATTTTGACAATTTCAATTATTGTACCTACCAGCATGATGGGAATAATTGCGTTATACATGTTACCAAACATAGAAGATCCGTACACAGTGTATCCTTTACTTGCCATCAACCTACTTCCGTTTCCAATAGGAGCTGCTTTACTAATGGGAGTTTTAGGTGCGTCAATGTCAACTGCCAACGGTGGTCTTCTTGCAATCTCAAGTGTTATAGCGAGAAACCTGATTCAAAGAGACATCCTTAAATCACTTTTCAAAAAAACCGGGATAGAGGATAAAAAGTTACTTATAGTAACTCGATGTGTAACGATACCAGTAATGTTATCAGGTCTTCTCCTCGGAGCAGCAATCCCTCGTCCAGGAATTTATTTAATACTTGCATTTGATATAGTATTTGCAGGGTTATGGGCTCCACTTACATTAGGCCTGTTTTGGAAGAAGGCAAACTGGCCGGCTGCGATCGCATCAATTTTGGTAGGGTCTACCCTAAGATTGATATTGTATTATATTACTCCAGCAGATTATGCAGGAATAGATACTTTTATACCGCCCATAGTATCGTTTGTTGTTTTCATAATCGTAGCATTGCTTACTCAGAATAAGGATCCAGGATTCAAGCGATATGGAGTTGTGGACTATATACCGCCTGAGGAAGATGTTGTCAATGGTGAAGACCTGAAGAATTATGTACCTCCAACTAGCGAAAAATAATTCACCATTTTATTTTATAGCCTCTTTTTAAAAATAAGTTAATAAGCATACCAAAGTTAATAAAAGTGATGCCTACGAAGGGATATGCAACTATCGGGCTGAAACCATCTATACTAAACAAACTACAAAACTCCACAGATGAATATTACCCAGGAATGTTTCTTCCAAGTGCCCTAATAATTATGATGAATGAAATCAAACGTGGTCATTATTCTGTTGAAATGCATAATCTGAAATTAGACTTTTCAGGAGTTTATACCTCGTTGACAATCAGGATGGATATAAAAACATGGTTAAAAGAAAACTATGAAATTCATAAAGAGGAATATACGAGAAAATATAAATTAAAAAATTTTACCCAATTCGCAGGAATTTTTATGATAAATGTATTTGAATCCAAGGCTAAAACTAACAAATTCATTGTAAGATTGAAAGAAGCAGATTTTCTATGGCTTGAAGACGAATATGATAAACGCAAAGAAGAATATAAGAAGCAATTTGGAACAATTGATTTTGATAAGTTTGCTGATTTGTTCATCAAAGAATTATTTGAAAAGATAAATCAGGCCAAAAAAATTTTAACCATGGATTGATATTCAATAATCCCTGAACATAATAGTGTAATATAGTAGTAATTATTTATACGGGTTTTTTCTTATTTCTCGAGCATGTTTCAAAGTCTTTTGCTCACGTTTTTGTATATCACGTTCAATTTCTGGTTGAAATTTATTCTTTAATAACCAAGTCACAAGTCCACATACCCCTATGATTATCCCAATGGTTAAGGATTCAACTAACATCGCTAATTCTTTAGTGATAAATCCAGTTAAATATATATATTTTGTAACAAACTTTCAATATTTCTTACTTTCTGGTTACATGATCTACACATATTTTAGTACTATCTATAAATATTATAACTATTGTCGTTTAATGATATAATTATTTGATCAAATTGCATTGGTGCAAAAAATTCGACTGCTAAATAAATAAATGAAAGGAGGATTACTGGTTCCCATTATTTCACCCACTTATAAAACTCACCCAATCACCAAAATAAAACAAAGAGAAAATTAATGAAGACCCGAGAATGAATTATAGTGTGAAACTTACAAACGCTGAGATTTCTGACATCCTTCGTAAGATTTCATTTCTACTGGAGTTGGATATTGATAGTGATAATAATAAAACTAATTCAAATTTCAAAAATAGAGCATATATTAGAGCAGCTGATCAAATTGATAACCTCCCTCTAAGTATTACATCTCTTTATGAGGAAAGAGGGATTAATGGATTATTACAAATTCCCTTTATTGGTAAAGCAATCTCCTCAAAAATAGAAGAATATATTAAAACAGGCAAGATCGAATATTACGAAAAACTAAAATCGAAATACCCCATAAAGATAGATGATTTCGTAGGCTTAGAAGGAATAGGTCCGAAAACTTTGAAAGTAATAATTGAAAGGTTACCCGTGAGAAATCTCAGTGATTTAGAAAGGGCGGCTAAAGAAGGAAAGTTGAACGGGATTTCAGGAATTTCTAAAAAAGAAGAAGAAAAAATACTCAAGAGAATTGAACTACACAACATAGGCATGAAAAGGCACCTACTTGGAGATATTTATCCATTGGTAAAGCAAATAGAAAAATATTTAACAAATTTGCAAAACGTTTCTACTGTAACAGCAGTAGGATCCTTTAGAAGAATGAGGGAAACAATAGGTGATATCGATTTTCTAGTAGTTTCAGACAATCCAGATAAAGTAATTAATTCATTCGTGAATATGCCCGAAGTTAAAGAGATTCTAAGCAAGGGTGGTACTAAAGCATTTATTAAATTTAATAACGGATTAGATTCGGATTTATTGGTCGTTCCTAAAGAAAGTTACGGAGCAGCATTACAATATTTTACCGGAAATAAGGAACATGGAATAGCATTACGAAGATTGGCACAATCCAAGGCACTCCGCTTAAATGAATGGGGATTATTTGACAGTAAATCCGATCAAAAAATATCAGGCGAATCAGAAAAACATTTGTACAATGAATTAGGGTTGGAATGGATCCCTCCAGAATTGAGGGAAAATAAAGGAGAAATCGAGGTGGCAAGGAAAGGGTCAAAGGAATGGCAGAAAAAAATGAAAGGATTGTTAAAGTACGGTGATATAAAAGGAGATCTACAAGTACATTCAAACAATACGGACGGGAAAATGTCGATAGAAGAAATGGCATATTTTGCAATGACGAATTTTTATCTTGACTATATAGCCATCACAGATCACACAAAAAGCCTAAGAATTGCTAGAGGATTAGATGAACAACAGTTACTAGACCAAGCACATAAGATTCAAGAACTTAATGATTCAATAAAAAGCGGTACTTTCTTTGTATACCCAGATAAACAAAATGAAGAAAAACCGTTAGAAAGGAAAACAAACAACAGCGAAAAGAAGAGAAGAAAAAGTGAGAGGAATTTGAGTAACTTTAGAATACTTTCTTCAGCAGAAGTAAACATTCTTAGCGACGGTTCATTAGACATTCCAAACAACATTTTGGATAAATTAGACATAGTAGGTGCTGCAATTCATACTAATTTTTCTCAACCAATAGAAGTACAAACAAATAGATTAATTAAAGCAGCCCAAAATCCGAGTGTGGATATTATCTTTCATCCAACAGGTAGAATCATTAATAAAAGAGATGGCTATCCTGTGGATATTCCGAAATTAATGACAATTGCAAACGGAACTAACACAATTCTGGAAATTGATTCTCACTATAACAGGTTAGATTTACGTGATGAATACATAAGAATGGCTATACAGAATGATGTTAAATTAGTTGTTGATTCGGATGCTCATCACCCCCTGCATTATGCATTTTTGGAATTTGGTATAGGACAAGCAAGAAGAGGGTGGGCAGAAAGAAATGATATCCTGAATACGTTACCGGTACCAGAATTACTCAAGAAATTGAAATAATAAAATTACTCTCAAATTACATTAAAATAGTCTCTTTATAATTCTAATCAAATTTCCTGACCTATCAATCTATGGTTTCATCATTGTAGGATGTAAATTCAAATAAGATCATCAACAAACAGATCCAATTTGCAATGTATGGCAGGAACAACGAGGAGATAAAAAAACGGATAACGGAAGGTTGGAAACAGATCTTAAGATCAAACTTTAATAATCTTTCAGAAAAGATCGCAGGTAGATCTCCACCCTCCGTGTTCGTTAGCAGCTACGCATATCCAAAAGTAAAAGCAGGACCCCTATTTTCACCATTGCAAACCGATTCAGCAATACTAGATCACCCCGAAAAATGGGCAGGAAAGTCCATTGAAGATATAATAAGATACAAACTATCTCTAATTAGGGGTACACATTCAACACATGTAAAAACAAATTTGAATGCTGATCATTATATTCAATCCCTTCAGGAATTAACTATGGCAACTAGATCTACTGAAATAGAAGTTGCATTTGAGAGAAAACCCAAATTGAATTTAGAAGAAATCTCATCAAGAACATCATCCGATTCTGACACGATCCAATTCGGTATGGTATCAGAATTAGAGAGTTTGAAGCTTCCCTCAGATATTTCTAGTGAAAAGAAAATTGAAAAGGCATTTTATGATCTTGATTTTAGAGCCATAGATGCAATCAACTATTTATACGATGAAGGAATTGAGATAAGTAGAATTAGTAAAATCCTAAGTTTAGGAATGATTGGAATTAAAAAAAATAGAAGACTCGTTCCGACCAAATGGAGCATCTCTGCAATTGATCAAATAATTTCATCTGACTTGATAAAAAAAACTAATAACTTTCAACCACTCGATCGTACTAGGATCTACAAGTACGTGCACTTGGGGAATTATTATTCCATAGTCTTAATCCCAGATGAATTATGGAGTTTTGAAATGCATGAAGCATGGATAGACAAAAAAGGAGATGCAAAGATAGAAACAGATTCCGAGGATTCAAGTGGCCTAAAGAACTACCCAAAAATAGGTGGATCTTATTTTGCTGCTAGGCTAGCTGTCATAGAATTTCTGCATGACCAAAAAAGAAGCGCGTCGGTAATAGTCCTTAGGGAAATACATCCAGAATACACCCTCCCTGTCGGAGTCTGGCAAATAAGAGAGGGAATAAGAGAGGCTTTGAGAATGAACTGCAACAAATTTGATACCCTGGACACGTCACTATCTTTCGCTTGTAATAACTTAACCATATCAAAAAATGAATGGATTGCAAATAGCAGTTTAGTTAAAGCAAGAAAGAGTCATAGCAGGATATCCGATTATTTCGGTACGTCCTAACATGAATATGGCACTGCTAGAAATAGAATACAACGAATTATTGAATTTGGTTGCCTACCAATCAAAAAATTTGAGGAAATCCCAACTTAGCGAGTAGTAAACTTTTGGGAGACCCAGATCCATTGAGACCAATACTATTGTTAGTTCAAGAAATGAATTACCAAGGGACCTGAATGGACATTCTTCACTACCTTTGGTATTTCCCAGCTTGAGCTCGGCTTTATTTTAGACGATATTGTCAGTCCTTTCGACTTTGATTTACAACTAGAAATACATATGACAAAGAGACGAGATTACTAGTTTACAATGTAAAATAATACTTGTCTAATATTGTGGCTACTGATAGCACATTTTTTAAGTATTTAATAAACATGCTCATGATTGGATAATATTCTAATATGGCCATAATATTACAATGTGAAAAATGTAGACAAATTAGTAAGAAGACATACTGTGGAGAGTGTAAAAAGTCAATCGACTACTTTGAAGTTTTTGAATACAATAACGAGACAACCGTTCACGAAACTAGGGAACCAATAGAAAGAATAAAGGCATATACATGGAGTGATGTATTGAATTTTGTCAAGGATAAATATTTTCAAGAAAATGGCGATCTAAATATTAACTGTGAGAAGGATTTTGCATATATAGAAAAGAAAACGCTTAGAGATGCCTCTAACATGAATTCTATGATCGACAAGTTAGGATTTAGAATATTTCTAAACAAAAATATTCCAACAGAATTAGATAATTCATCGATTTCTGGAAAATTCATCACAGATATTACTTGAGAAGTGAAAGATCCAAAATTGTTTAAAGCGTGATTAAAGGATAGAAGGTTTCTAGATAAACAATAGGTAATGGTCAATAAAAACCTCACTC
Organism: Candidatus Nitrosocosmicus sp.; assembly: GCA_038200885.1. Taxonomy (GTDB): domain Archaea; phylum Thermoproteota; class Nitrososphaeria; order Nitrososphaerales; family Nitrososphaeraceae; genus Nitrosocosmicus. The sequence goes on along the minus strand of JBBRRF010000029.1, from coordinate 839 downwards.
TTTATCATAAAAGGCTCCTAGCTTAATAGAAGTAACTCGAAACAAGAATGATAATGATTTTAGCTGCGGAGTTTTATGATGGGAATTATGAAAACTAAAACCAATAATCCACCAAATAACCATGCCAAAGAATAACCAAATGATTTTACCATGATAGAAAATACAAATGGAACCCAAAAGGCTCCAAGTAAAGATAATCCATTAACAAAACTAACAGCAAGAATTTCATATTTAGGCAATCCAAGTTTCTCCAAGGCTAATCTCCTTGCCAATGCGTATGGGATTACAAATCCTCCTGATGCAAAAATTCCAATCATCATTATTGAAGGTATCAAAATATAAATATTAAGCAATGAAAAACAAATGATATTTACTGAAATAACTATTCCACATATTAGCAACAATAATATATCATTATTGAAATTATTTTTTCGAGTTAGTTTATCATAAATTCTGCCAATAAAAGGAGCAAATATGACATTCACTATCATGGTTGATCCCCCAATCAGACCCGCAATTGAAGAGGTAATATCAAGTTCGACTCTAAGAAATAGAATGATAAAAGTAGATACTAAATTCCAGGCTATTTGAAATCCAAGCAATGATAATCCTACATAAATCATATGTTTATTCAACATGATAGATTTGAGGGCATCAAAATTGAATGTGAATTTGGACTTTTGATCGCGGGTTTCTTTGTTCAGGTCAAAGAATTTAAAAAAAATGAAAACCTTTTCCTGAAAAGAATAATTAGATAAATTATTGGTGCGGTCATTATTTTTTATCTGTAGAGCGTATAGCAAGAAGAATCCACTGAGTATTCCCAAAATTCCACTGAT
>JBBRRF010000028.1:0-10598 GCA_038200885.1 Candidatus Nitrosocosmicus sp. | reverse complement strand
AATGCATATAAATTACATGTTCATAAAGAATTGGGTTTTTGGTAGAGACATTGTTTACTATCTTGATATCATTGCCTGTATTTTCACTTTCGTCGTCTTCTCGATATGTTGGCTTCCCGTAATCAAGGCTAAAATTTTTACCGCTTAAATCTGTAACCGTATGAACAAAATTCATTGGAATTATTTGAGGATATCCGTTTACGTCAATTGTTGCTAATATTCCAACATGTACATCGTTCAAAAATTCTACTAGGTTATTGATATTTTTTATTCTAAATCTGGACGTTAATTGCATTTTTCTGTTCTTGTAGAATTAAAAAACCGACAATTTTGATTCATTCCTCTTTCATTCCTCTTTCATTCCCTTCTTCTGTAGTAGTAACTGGGGAAATTCTTTCTTTCCTTGCTAAAAATATTAATAAAATCCCAAACAGCCCCAGTATTAATGATAAACCCAGAGCACCGCCATAGGGTATAAATATATAATAACCAATCGAAAAGCAAAAACAGATTATGGCTTGTAAGGCATAGGTGATGGTCTTTCTTAAATCTATTTTTCTTGTGATAAAGCCTATTGCAAAAAAAGCTATACTGGGATATATAATCAACAGAATATACTGATCTATATCTATGCCATTGTGTGACATATTATTTTCTATCTTTTTGTATTAATTAAGATATCAAAAAATATGCCAAAAGTAAAAAATTAACGGTATGATTTCTGTTTTCTTCGTCTTGCCCCTGGACCACCATATTTCTTTGACTCTGTTTGTCTTGGATCCCCTACCAGTAAATGTCTATCAAATTCTGTTATCTTTTTCTTGATTTCTTCTCTGACGTTTCTTGTAAATGGATGATCCCTTGGATCCTTTGCACCTTTTGTTTCTCCTGTTAATGCACGTGAAATTGCTACTGCACTTGCAAACGCCTGTCCCATAAAGCCGCCTCCATTGACGTGCACATTAACATCCACTCTTTCCCTTAGTTCACCAATTATGTTAGTAGGTGTTAAAATGAGTTCCTTTGCTACTTCTGGTTGAATAACTTCTACAGGGATATTGTTAATTCTAATTTTTCCATTTCCTTTTACTATCGTAGCTACGGCTCTACATGTCTTTCTTTGCCCAGGATAAAGATCTATTTTATTCATATTATTGAACTACTCCTTTCCAACCTATCTGTTTTGCCACGTCACTCATGGATATGTAAAATGATTCGGGTCTAGTAATTTTTGCGTCCTCAAATGATTGCATTGCTGAATTTTTTAACTCATCTGGTACGCCTATATATACCCTTAATCTTTTAAAAGATTGAATTCCACTAGACTTTCTTTTTGGGACCATACCTCTTATCATTTTTGTAATTATGGTGTCTGGTCTTCTTGGATGAAATGGACCGTGAATTGGGTTAACAATTGATCCAACTTCTAATCGTTTCTTGTAACTCTCGATGACTTCATACTTGTTTCCAGATACCATCACTTTTTCAGCATTTACTACGGATACTCTGTTACCTTGCAATAATAATTTTGATACCTTCGAACATAGCCTTCCTGAAATACAATTTGTTGCATCGACTACTATAAGCTTATTTTGTTGAGATTGACCTCCTTCTGGTTTTGTCTCCAACTTTGTTTCCTTAGCCAATTATTTTTACACCTTTCCCATCAGGATATTTACTTATTAATGATTGCAATGAAATAACTTCTGCCCCTGCAGTGTTCAATTTATTTATGGCAGTTTCTGAAAATGAATATGCATACACTGTTAATTTGTGCCCCAGCGTTCCATTGCCCAAAATCTTCCCTGGAACTACCACTACATCCCCATTATTAGTAATTTTATCCAATCTTTGGATGTTAACTTGTCTCCTGTTTGATCTAGATCTGGAAAATTCTTTCTCTAATGCCTTCCAAATCTGTGCCTTGTTACTTTTAAATGCTTTACGTAGAATCCAAACTGTATTATCTATTAAAGTATCGTTAAACATTATTTGCTATTCCAATTAAAAGAGTATAAAGTACCAAATAAATTTACCTAGAGGTTGTTTGGTATTTGGAGTGCGTTAACTGTTTCGCCAAAGTCCTTTATGCTTTTATTTAGTTGCTCAATTGCTGCTATGATTATTTCCTCTGCAGTTAATGCTCCATTAGATTCTACAGTTAAAAAAATTTCATTTTCATTTTCGCCATATTTTACAACTGCTATTGTAGCAGGCTGCCATTTTGCATGATCCCTGCCAAATCCTAACCTCGCATATGCCTCAAACTTTAATTTTTGACCAGGAGCTAGTACTATGATGGGAATATCCTGACTTACAGGTTTTACAAATTCATCTTCTGAAATTAACTCTGAAGTAGTAATTGTTTTAGTTTTTTCATTAGCTTCTGCATCAAGTTGCAATAAAACCCTACAATTCGTACATCCCAAGGTACTCTTACAACTGCATTCTTCAGGCAATGAAAATTTCTTCAAGTCAGTCCTGAGTGGAATTAAACCAAGCCTGTGAGCAACTGCTTCATCATGCATTACTGATGAATTTTCTAGAATAACTACGTCATCAATAGCAAAAGTAGGCACCTCACTAATTGATAATCGTCTAATTGCATTTACATACTGACGAGGTACGTTATTAAATTTAATGGTTATCCTTTCATCGTGTTTCTCAATAACCTTTAAATCTATGGAGATCAAATCAAATAATTTTAATCTTACGTATATTAAAAATGTAATGAATCTATTAGGAATATTGCAACCTACTAAACATATTATCATATTAATATATCACAGTTAATTTTCTATTGTATGGCTGATTCAAAAGTTACTGTTGTAAAATTAACTATTGGAAATGATAAATTTGAAATTTTAGTAAAGCCAGATCCTGCATTAGAGTATAAATTAGGTAAACGAACCGATTTGTCTTCAGTATTAGTCTCAGACGAAATATATTCAGATGCAAATAAAGGATCTCGAGTTGCCGTTGATAAATTAAATAAACATTTCAAAACTAGTGACTCTAATGAAATACTTAAACAAATATTACTTAAAGGAGAACTAAATCTTACTACAGATCAAAGGCGAAAAATGGTAGAGGACAAACGAAAACAGATTGTTCAATACATAAATAAAAATTTTGTAGATCCTAAAACAAAACTTCCTCACCCTGTTCAACGAATAGAAAATGCACTAGAAGATGTAAGAGTCACAATCGATCCTTTCAAGAAAGCCGAAGACCAGGTCAAATCTATTGTTGACTCGCTAAGAAAAATTCTTCCATTAAAATCTGAAATGTTGCAGCTTGTTATTCTTATACCAAGCTCGTTTTCCTCCACCAGTTATAATTATATTAAAAGCTCTGGCGTTCTAACTTCTGAAGAATGGCTATCAGATGGTTCTTTAAAAGTAAATATAGAAATAAATGCCGGTATGAAAGGGAACTTTCTCGAACGCATAGGTTCATTGACTAAAGGATCCGCACAAGTTAAGGAATAACTACTTACAGATTATATTATAGAACAAATTCTAGATAATTAGATATAGAAATATGAAAACATTTCATTTTACATCTATTTTGTTATTGGAGGTAGACAATATCTAAAATGCAGGAAATAAAGAGGAGATATGTTATACCTGGAGATAAAATTATTGAGGGTAATTATAAACCTTTGATGAATGTTGTTAAAAGTGGTAATTATTTGGTATCTACCAGAGTTGGAATTGCTGAAGCTGGTAAAGATGGCGTTAAAGTTATACCTTTATCGGGTGTTTATATACCCCGTGTTAACGACTTAGTAATCGGAAAGATTATTGATCGATCTTCTCTATCTTGGGATGTTGATATTAATGCATGCTTTTTCGCTCACCTGCCTGCACAAGATGTATTTGGCCGAGATTTTTCACCAGCCAAAGATGATATGGGTCGACAACTAAGCATAGGCGACTTAATTATTGCAAGGATTGTATCTTTTGATAGAACTAGGGACCCCATGCTTACAGTTCAAGATAAGGATTTAGGAAAGATCCCTTACGGCGAATTCATAAAAATTTCTCCTACTCGAGTTCCACGATTAATTGGAAAACGTGGTTCTATGATTCAAACTATAGAACAAGCTACCCAAACAAGAGTGATAATCGGTCAAAATGGTATAGTAGTTGTTACAGGCAGAGACCCAGATGGTCTCAGTTTGGCTGCAAAGGCTATTAAAATGGTAGAGGAAGAGTCTCATACTACCAACCTTACTCAACGAGTCAAGACTTTACTAAATGTTCAAGACCCTGTTGATCCAGAACAACCAGAATCAATGAATGCTTCTTCCAGTACTGAATCATCTACTGAATCATCAACACAACCACAACCCAACAACGAATCATCAACACAACCACAACCACAACCCAACAACGAATCATCAACACAACCACAACCACAACCACAACCACAACCACAACCACAACCACAACCCAACGACGAATCATCCACACCGAATAATAGTAAATCTGGCTCCAGTTCAAAGGAAAAGCATAGAGATGATAATTCTGAAAAGTCATCCAACAACGATAGCAATAGCGATCAAAAAGAAAAAAAACAAGAGTGATCAAATAGGATGTGTATAATTTGAAAGAGTTAGCTTTAATGGATGAAAACGGAAAAAGATCCGATGGCAGAGGGATAGATGAATTACGGTCAATTAAGATTACCGTGGGCGTGGTGAAAAATGCAGACGGTTCAGCTTATATAGAATTCGGAAAGAATAAAATAATTGTCGCTGTTTACGGGCCACGTGAAGTTCATCCAAAACATATGGCTCTTCCAGATAGGTGTGTTCTTAGGTGTAGATACCATATGTCTCCATTTTCTACGGATACCAGAAAGAATCCAGCTCCCTCTCGACGAGAAGTGGAGATATCTAAAGTAATACGTGAATCTTTGGAACCATCCTTAATTTTAAGTGACTATCCGCGAGCAGTAATTGATGTTTTCGTTGAAGTACTGCAAGCCGATGGTGGTTCTAGGTGTGCTGGCATCAACGCAGCATCAGTAGCATTAGCAGATGCTGGAATTAATATGCGTGATTTAGTTTCTGCTTGTGCTGCTGGACGGTTATCAGACAATATTGTACTAGATATTAATGATCTTGAAGATAAAGAAGGAGATGCAGATATGCCTGTAGCTTATTTGCCCAATTTGGAACAAGTTACTTTGCTGCAGCTGGATGGCAAGTTAACTACAGCTCAATTTAGTGAATGTTTGGAAAAAGCAATCACTGGATGCAAGTCAGTATACGAAATACAAAAAGAAGCACTAATGAAAAAGTATTTTGGTGATGAAATGGAGTTGAAAGAAGAAGCATGAGCTCCTCTAAACGTTCTACAGTAATAGTTGAACAATTACGAAAACAACAAATGCTAGAAGCTTTGTCAAGAGGGAAAAGATTGGATGGCCGCGATTTTGAGTCGTACAGAAATTTTGAAATTGAGGTAGGAATAATAGACAAAGCCTCTGGTTCTGCAAAGGTAAAGCTAGGTAATACCGAAGTTATAGCAGGTGTCAAAGTTGAAACAGGCGAACCATTTGAAGGATTAGAAAATAAAGGTGCATTGATTATGTCTGCAGAAGTTTTACCTACTGCCTCTCCTCATGTTGAACCTGGACCTCCTGACGAGGACGCAATAGAATTATCAAGGGTTGTTGATAGAGGGATACGCGGATCAGAAATGCTAGATTTAGATAAATTGGTTTTGATTCCTGGAAAAATAGTTTATACTGTTTTCGTTGATTGTAGTATAATAAACAGCGATGGTAATTTGTTAGATGCTACCTCTTATGCAGTAGTGGCTGCTCTTTTAACAAGTAAATTTCCGATCTATGAAATTCAAGACGAACAGGTAGTTGATACTGGTAAAACTATGCCCCCACCCATTACTACAATGCCGGTATCTATTACCGCAGTTAGAATTGGAGAGTCGGTCTTGTTGGATCCAACAACGGAAGAGGAAGCTTGCATGGATGCCCGCATAACTATGACAACCCAATCCGATGGAAGTATAGTCGCTGTACAAAAAGGCTTTACGGGCCCATTTTCCGTCAATCAGATTGTCCAATTCTCTGAAATAGCAAGAATTAAAGGAGAGGAAATGCGCTCTAAAATAAAGGAGTTGAATTAAAGGTTAAAAGAAAAAAGGGTTCAACAGCACTAAAAGGTTTGGGTGTTAAGTTTGGTGCTACCGTACGAAAAAGATATGGTAAGGTCTATAGGACATTAAAACAAAAAAGACGATGTCCGAGCTGTACTTCATTAAAATTTAAAAGAGTAGCGATGGGTATATGGCAGTGCAATAAATGCGAATATAAAGTCGCAGCAGGAGCCTATGACGTAAATCTTGGAAAGCTTCAAGGCTAAAATTTTTATTTATTTTGATGTAGAACATATTAACCACAATAAGGTGTTTTTCCCATCTAATAATGATGACGGTGATATTTTGAAAAAACCGTTGAATTCTATTTTAGTTGCATTAAGAGGCGATATTCAATCCACACCTGATTTTGATACTAATGTTACTGTTTCTATAGAAAATAACCATATTATATTGTCAATATCAGGTAACAATATATCTAAATTCCGTGCGTCATTATTATCTTTTTTGAGACTAGTAGATTTAGCATATTCTGTACTGTATATTGACAAATGATATATTAGTGTAATAATTTTTATCTTAGTGAATATTTAGTTACTTTGTATTAACAATGAGTGAACAAGAGCTTCCTCCATGGCTAAAAGAGCAACTTGCAAGATTGCAACAATTACAGCAAAACCTTCAAGCAATAATGATGCAAAAACAACAGGTTGAACTAGAAATATCTGAAACAGAAAGGGCCCTGGAGGAGTTAAAGAAAACTACTCCTGATGATGTCGTATACAAGCTTGCAGGCCCTTTGATGGTTAAATCTGATAGGGATAATTTAATAAAAGAATTAGAAGAGAAGAAAGAGCTTTCAAATACCAGGACTGTAGTATTGGGCAAACAAGAATCTAGAGTCAAGGAAAATCTAAAAGAGGTGGAAAATAAGATTAATCAAATGATGCATATGGCCCAAGGGGGATCACAATCCAATAAATTTAATCAACCTCCACAATAACAACTTTTTTCTTGTGAATGTTAATTAAGAATATGCTTTTTTATTATTGCATTGGCTATTCGAATTGTTGCAGATGAGCGAGAGAAAAATAGTCGAGTTCCTAATTTACTTAAACTCAGTGGGGTATTTGTCGATTATAAACAATTAGCAGTTGGAGATTATATTGTTTCCTCTGAGACCGTTATTGAAAGAAAAACCATATATGATTTGATAAATTCTGTCTATGACGGTCGCATATTTATTCAATGTTCGGATTTAATAAATTATTATACAAAGCCACTGATTATTATAGAAGGAAATTTAACAGACCTCGATACAAGAGAGCATTTTGAAAATGATTCTAAATTAATTATCGATAAGATACGGGTAGCATACGAAACTTTGATAAAAGTAGCACTTGATTTCCGAATCCCAATTTTATATACTAATTCTGTATTTTATACTGCTGAATTGTTAGTTTTACTAGCTTCCAATCAATTTAGGAACAAAAACGATGGACCTTTGCTTAAAAAGATAAAAAAGTCAAATCCATTTCTTCAACAATTATATGTTCTTACCTCTTTACCTGGAATAGGTTCTAAATTAGCTACAAGATTGTTGGATAAATTTCATTCTCCTACAAATGTTTTGAATGCTTCGATAGCAGAGCTTGCCAGGGTACCAGGTCTTGGAAACATGCGGGCCGAAAAAATTCGAAAGATTTTGGATACTCCTGTACCCAAAGAAGTAGGTATCTATACCCAAAAAAAAATTGATGATTGATAATATGGACGAAAATACTGGTGATGATTCGCGTGAGAATAACATAACTTAAAAAACTGATATTGCCAGCATAAAATTTTATTCGTAACTATTAACCAAAGATGACTATGTCGCTAATGACTTCTCAATTACGGATATTACTTTATCATTCATCTCTGTATTTCCTATCGTGATTCTCATTGCTCCATTATAGTTTCCAAGGTCTCCAAAATTCTTTATTAGTATTCTTTCATTTAATAATTGGTTTTTGATTTTATTGTAGTGATTAAATGTTTGAAAGAAAAAGAAGTTAGAATCTGATTTAAATATTTTGATCTTGTCTAATTTATTTAGCCTATCAAACATTTTTGTTCTTTCTCTCTTTATTGCTTTTATACTTCTATTTACAATCTGAATGTTTTCAAGTACTTCAATTGCCAATTGCATGGAGAAACTACTTAATGGATATGGTAATTGAATATATTGGTTGAAAACATCTGATATTTCTTCATTAGACAAGATGTATCCTATTCTGGCTCCAGCCAGACCAAAAGCTTTTGAAAATGTTCTCATAATTAAAACATTACGATATTTTGTTACTATATCTGATAAACTATATTCAGCAAATTCCACATAAGCTTCATCGATTATTATCAACTTGTCTTTCAAAATATCTATTATACTTGAAATATCGTCAAGTTTAAATTGATTTCCAGTAGGGTTATTCGGTGATGCTATGTATATAATATCATAGTCTCTCGCTTTCTTGATAAAGAGTTCCAGGTCAAAGGAATTATCAATAGCGGAAAGATCTATTAGTTTAGTGGGTATTTTATACAGATTACATCTGTCTGTAAAATAAGAAAATGTAGGGTTTATTGTTATGACTTTTTTTCCTTTACCTATTGTTGACAATAATAAATCCATTATTTGGTCAGACCCACTACCTATGCCAATATTTCTTGTACTTAGTTTGGTATAATCTGCTAATTTCATATACAGTTTTTCAAATTGTTCTAATGGATATTCTCTAAAATCGCTTTCATGAAGAGATTTTGATGCAATTGATTTTATAAATCTCCGTTCTAAAATTAAATTTTCATTTGAATCCAGTTTATAGAAATCATGAATTTTTTCTGGCCTTTTATAAGGTTTGTGTGATTTAATGTGGGCAAGTTCCTTGTCTAACCAATCCACCATTATTTTATCCTTCCATTTACCGCTTCATAGTGATTAAATAATCCTTCTGTTGATGTTATTTCTTTTATGATTGGAGAGATTTTCTTTAAAGCATCCCTATTCATTTCTATCACATTTACTAGTTTAATAAAATCTAAAACAGATAGTGCTGATCTCGATTTTGCAAATCTATAGGTTGGAAGTACATGATTAGAGCCAAGACAATAATCGCTTACAGATGATGGAGTGTATTCGCCAATTAATATCAATCCTGCATTATAAATCTCCTTTAATATTTTTTTATCATTAATTGCAAATATTTCAAGGTGTTCAGGTGCAAATTCATTAATGAATTCTGTTATTTCTTCATTATTATCGCATAATGCTATGAATCCATTATTATTTATACTTTTTTCAACAAATTCTCTTCTAGGTATTACATCTTCTTTAATTATTCTATTTAATTCTTCAGAAACCTTTGTGGCTAACATTTTTGATTTCGTTACTACCCCGCATAATGTATCTTCACTGTGTTCTGCCTGAGAAATCAAGTCCAATGCGATATACCGTGGATTTGACTTTTCGTCAGCATACACTAGTAATTCGGTCGGACCGGCTATCATGTCTATTGATACATCTTTTGATACCTCTGACTTTGCAACAGACACATATACGCCACCTGGTCCAACTATTTTATCCACTCTTTTTATAGTCTTTGTACCATAAGCCAGTGCTGCTATTCCGTACGCGCCACCTACCTTATAAAATTCATCTACACCGCAAATGTCACCTGCAACAAGAGTCAAAGGGTCCACTTTTCCATTTTTCATGGGTGGTGTAATAGCCACGATTTGCTTTACCCCTGCAACTTTTGCTGGCATGGCACACATTACTATCGTACTTGGATATCTAGCTTTCCCGCCTGGGATATAACATCCTACTCTGAAAATAGGCATTATTGTTTTGTTTATCTTAATTCCATCCGAATCAATTTTAATATTCTTGAGATTATCGATTACAGCTTTTTCACTTTTCTCCAATCTGGATTTCATGTATTTTATTATTCTTATTTGCTTGGCTGAGACATTTTCATAGGCTTCTTTAATTTCAGACTTACTAACAACAAATGAATCAATCTTAACGTGTTCGTATTTCTCAATACATTTTGACAATCCTTCATCTCCATTTCTTCTTATGTCGTCTATGATTTTTAGAACATTTTTTGTTGGAATTGAAAGATCCTTATTCCAAGATCTTTCTCTTAATTCATTAGCTTGTTCTCGTGGTTCTCTAATTCTTATAATCTTAATCAAATTTTATTTCATCTTTATTATCTAGAATGATCTTATCCATTGATAATATTTGACTTGGTTCTAAAATTACCAATCCCTGAGCAACTTTTCTGATAGTTGGTATAAGTCTAATAAACTCGTTCTTGTCTATTATTGTATTTACTCCATACCATCCTTCTTTACTTAAATTACTAATAGTTGGACCCTTTAATGATGGGAGAATAAGTAATAATTCTTCAAGATTGTCTTTTT
>JBBRRF010000027.1:0-10906 GCA_038200885.1 Candidatus Nitrosocosmicus sp. | reverse complement strand
CTTTGACAGGGAGCTTAAAGTGTCTACCAGCTCCAACAGCACGTTCTCTTTTTAATGAGGATAATCGTTTTATCTCGTGTTTTGAATATTTTGATTCTATTTCTTTGAAAATATCATCAAACTGCTCAACTGAAAGACCTGTGTATGATTTAAACAACAATGGTTTTCTGGATAACTTATCGTAAGATAACAAAAGGAAATGACATCTTTACGTATGACAGGTGGAAATAAAGCTGTTCTGGCTGATTATGCAAAACATCTATAGATTAAATAGTGTTGGCAAGTCTTTCTTGGATTGTCTGTTATATTTTAGCAGTGGCAAAACTAGCGTCCTGCGAGTCATTATAGCATCGTCAAAAACAATCTATATAAGGTTTATCGAAAATGTTGACTAGTGTCCTATCGTAGAGCGCTACCTGAATATTAAATAGTTAGCTTTTGATTTTTCAGATAGATAGGAAAATTACCCAAACATTAAAGTCAAGTTTAATTTCGGTAATGGATATCGACTTTATAAGAAAAATACATTGAAACTAATTACGCAAGAGATCTACTGAAAATTATTATATTACATTTCGAACCGGATCAGTCACTAAAAGAATAAAGACGAGTCTGTCTTGATTCTTTTATTACTTTGTAAGATTATTAAGCCATCCTAGCTTTCTGAAATAGTATAGCATTATGGTTACCGATCCAACTGAAAATCCTGCGGTAACGAATAAGGGCATAAAATCTATTAAATTGTAGCTATAGTTCGTACTTCCAGGGATATTGATATTCATTCCATAAAAGGTTCCGACTACTGTTACTGGAATTGATAATGTAAACAGGATTGTCAAGAAACTCAATATCTTGTTAGTTTTCTCGCTGCTTAGCATATGATCTGTATCTTTGTATATCTCGATGGTTTCCTTTGATTCATCTAATGCTTCAAGTACTTTGGAAACATGATCATTTATGTCATTAAAATAAGAAATAAGGTCTTCTGCTTCTAAGTCGGTAGAGAATTTTCTTACGTCCCTTGAAATGATTTCCAATATTATTCTTTTTAGAGGGACTACTATTCGTCGAAGAGTAGTTATTTCTCGCCTCAACATGGATATTTCTTTTGCGACAGCCACTTGGTCATCAAAAACTGCATCCTCAATATCATCCAGGTTGCCTATTACCTTCATCAATATATGAACTAAATCATCCACCAGAGCGTCTAGTATTGAATGCAGAAGGTATCCTGGAGAATTTCCCATTATGTTTTGTCTGTTCGTTCCATTATCCGATTTGCAAGCCTGAAATTGCTCAGAGAGTGGTTTCAAGTCACCATGATGAATGGATATTAAAAAGTCTTTTCCAATGAATAATGAGAGTTGGCTAAATTTGGGGGAAGTCTTTTCCTTCTGGGTCGTCGGAAATTGTAAAATAATAAAAACATGATCCTCGTATCTATCTATTTTGGGCAATTGATTTTTAGACAAACAATCTTCAATGTTTAATTCATGAAGTGAATACTGCTTGGAAACCAGGTCCATTTTTTCCCTGGTCGGCTGTTCGATATATACCCATTCCAATCCTCTACTTCCCAGTAAATCCAACCCTTGAAATCGATTAGATAACGTCATCCTACATAACCCTTGTTAGTCTCATTTAATTTCAATAACTCCCTACTAATTAATCTACTACGGACCGAACCTTTGCGATTTCAATATACAATTATTTTTTAGGTGGAAAATCCTTCAAGTTATCTGACTTACACCTATGACAATTCAGAGACTCCGATGAGGAGAGGTAATTAATGTAATAGCAATTTGCACATTGCTTTCGTCCAAACTTTGATATTAGTATGACTGCGTCATCGTCTTCCTTGATGACTAAAACATTCCTATCATGGAGATCAGATATAACGGTATTAAATAATTCGGTTATTTCTTCCATGTTCCAGTTTTTATATTTGAGGTAATTTTCTTTCATGAAACGGCAGATTTCGTTATTATCAAATATGCTCTTAAAGTCTTTATCATTCCTATTGTTTATTCGAAAGAAATAATCTCGCAGATACCATTCAAATTCAAATGATAGAATTTTAGTATTCAAGTTCTTTTTTTAATAAATACAATTATTTTTTAATTCTTTCGCTTTAATAATACAAAGTAATTATTTGACTTTTTAATTTATCAACTGTTCGATGGATCGGATGATTTAAGGTGTTAAAGGCGAATCTGAAAACTGCATGGAAATTAGCTTCTTTAATCTCGGAAGATTGTAACCCAATTGAGCAGAAATTGGGATAATGTGATCTATGTTTTCAGTTACATTCAGATCTTTCATCTTGTCCTTGATTTCATTGTTTTTTACCATGTCTATTTTGTTAAGTACTAGTATACATTTTTGAAACGGAACTTGCAATTTTGCTAAGATTTCCAGCGAACTTATCAATTTTTTCCTTATAATGGGAATATCATCGGCAAAATCAATTATCAATAATATTACATTAGCATAATTCAGTTCAGATAGTGTAGACTTGAATGCTTCGATCATGTACGGGGGTAACTTACTAATAAACCCAATTGTATCTGATACAAGAACTTTCCTCCCTTCAATCTGAGAAGAACGGGTAAAGGTCGTCAATGTTGTAAACAGTTTCGTACTAGTTTCCTTGTTCTCGTTAGTTAGTATGTTAAACAATGATGATTTGCCAGCTGAAGTATAACCAGTTAACGATATCAATGGAATGCTACTTGAGAGTCTTTGTACCCTGTGGAGAGCTCTTTTTCTCTCTTCTGCTTGTAGTTTTTTCTTCAATAACGCGGCTCTTCTCTTAATGTCCAAAATGTGCACGTCTGCATCATATTTTCCTAATCCATAAAATCCGGGCTGCTCGCCTAGCTTTGCAAGTTTTGCCTTTTCTTTTACTCTGACAATATCATATTTTAGCTGTGCTAACTTTACTTGAATCTTTGATTCATTTGTTACCGCTCTATTTAGAAAAATTTCTAGAATCAATTTTTCTCTGTCCACAATATCTATTTTGCACAATCTTGCAAGATTGTATTGTTGACTTGGTTTTAGAATTTCATCAAATATGATTACGTCAGCTTTTAATACTGCAACTCTTTCTTTGATCTCTTCTGCCTTCCCCTTTCCAACACCAAATCTAGAACGGGTAATGTTTTTTTGGCTAATCACTTCTAGGATGGAATATCCAACTGATTCAGCTAGGCTTTTTGCCTCGGATAGGGCAAATTGGTTTGGATACGTGATTAATATCGCTTTCCTATCCTCTGAATACATTAATTTTAAATTTTCTATTCAAAGTATCCAATTTAAACCATCATCTCATACGATCACCATCACTTTGAAGTCTTGATAAGAAATATTTGGTAAAGTTAAATAATTTGTCTTAAATATTATATATTGTTTGCAATTAGCATTAAGGAGAGTTAACGGCTATGTAATCCGAAGATGTGAATATGAGGATTTAAATTCAGTAATCAGCATTAATTTAAAGACTCTGCCGGAACATTATACCGAGTATTTTTTTGAGTCTCTTTTACGCGAAATTCCAGAGGCATTCATCATAGCCGAAATTAATAATATGGTGGTAGGCTATATGATGTGCAAATTAGAGTTTGGCTTCTCGAATTTTAGGAAACTCGGGTTCGTGAAAAAGGGACATGTTGTATCCATAGCATTGTTGCAAGAGCACAGAGGAAAAAATATCGGTGAGGCATTGATGATGGAGGGAATTAACGGGGTATCAACAAGAAAGGGTGACGAGATATATTTAGAAGTTCGTACTAGTAACGGTCCTGCTATCTCGTTATACCAAAAACTTGGATTTCAAATCAAATCCGTATTAAAATCCTATTACAGAGATGGGGAAGATGCCAACTTGATGGCTCTAGAAATATCGTGAAGTAAACAAAGTAGTGAAATTATCTTTGTGCCAAAATATGAATTAAATATATGGTCTTTTGCTATATCAGTATGAATATCTTTGAACCCTCCACCTTATTGGCTGTTTTCCCATATGTTTTCATCTCCTCTTTTCCAATATTTGGAATAATATTGGTTACATATTGGCTGGTAAAGGATAAGAGATCTAAAATCAGAAAAAATTGATTTATTAGCAACTGTTGGTTTAAAGTTCTTTTCTCATAATAATACCGTTAATTGGTATAATTATTGAATTTTTTATCATATTCTGCACTGCTTAAAATCGATGGATTTATGATCTTACCACATTATAATGGTGATCTGACCATCGCTATTCCGGTATCCGATAGAGCCATTATTGTTGTTCACGATATAAAAGTCATGTTCAAATCAGCAAATCAAAACCTTGTGAAGCTAAAGATGTGAGGAGAAAGAAGAAGAATCTTATCAAAACTTTTATTTTCAAAGTGTTATTTGGAGATAATAAATCCAATCAAAAACATCTGATGAGAATCTCCTATCATGGATAAGAAGCGATTATTATTTGACTAATGAGTATATTTTTTTTTATCCTATATTTAATCTAATTAGACTATTAGAGTCATTGAAATCAGTTTGCTGATCAAGGGAAGAGAAAAGTGTAAAACAAAATATCGGGACAAGTGTCAAATCTTCTACTTAATTGTAAAGAGTTGTATAGGGAAATATCAAACCAAAAATAAACTTAGTTATTACAGTTCATACAAAAGATTGAATGAATATTTGGCAGACTTGATACGTTTGAATTTATTATTGTTTGATGAAAAAAAACAAAGATTCATTGCAACTCCCAAGGGAAATGACTTTGTAAGAAAATATGATAATATCATAGAGTATATTCCATCTTTCAAGAGAGATTATGAAATCTAGTGACTACCACTGAAATCATGGCGGACCACCTCTTTGTTTCATACTTAATTGGTTTATTTTTTATTAATTTTTCTTCCTTTGGTCACTTGGTGGTTCAAAATTTCTATTTTTGAATGGTAATCTAATGGCAATTTTCGTTTATTCCCTTCTTATTTCAAAATTCTGACCTTTTAAATTTCATGTTCTATAGTTAATCGTATACTTCTATAATGGTTTCAACATTGTCTTATTGACTGACCAGTCAGTAATATTTATATGACTTGTTTGCTAGGTAGATATATGGAACCGATCGCTTTCCCATCTACCAGTGCTTTTAAATTTTCTATGATTGTGTTGATGTTTGCATCAATTGGTTCCTTAATGCAAATAAGTGCTGGTAACTGGGATGTTACTTCACATTTATTACTAACTCCCGAATCGTTTTTTACCCCTTCTCATGCCCTACTTTACACCGGAATAGGCATTTTGTCACTTTCTTCTATCATTGGGGCTATCCTAATGTTAAAATATAGAGAATTAAAGAAGAGAGGTTTAACTCTATCATTCAAATTACTTATTATGGGATCAATAATATCAATCATATCGGGCCCAAGTGATTTTATTTGGCACCAAACCTTCGGGGTAGATGGATTTCTGAGTCCAACACATCTGATGTTAATTACAGGAATGCTAATCAATACCTCAGCTGTAGCAATCGGACTCGTTCGATTAAATTCATTTGTCAAGACCGGTACCTTTTATCAACTTGGGAGGGTATTCATTGTTCCTGCCCTAATAGCATTATGGCTAAATTTGATATCCTATGTTTACATGCTTGCTTTGCCAATTTCCGATGGCGAATTTTTTAACTTTAATCTGAACCCAATGGCAGAATCATTATTAGCGTTGGTATTCTTGCCCTTGATTAATTCAGGATTGTTCCTGTTTGTTTTGAAGAAAACACATACATTCGGGTTCGCTAGCGCTATAGCAGCAGGAGTCATCTTATTAACAGCATTTACTAGTATACTGCCATCTCAGGCACTCTCGAATTTACTCCCTTTTTACCTTTTAGCGATTATTCCATTTGTATTAATCGACATGCTAGCTTACTGCAAATTACCATTGGGCAATAGAACAATTAGCAATAAACTCAAATTCGCAATAGCTGGTGCTATTTCTGGTTCGCTTTTTTATGTTATCGGATATCCTCTTCTTCCTCTGACGCTTTCTAATTACCTGATGCCTGTGGATTTGGAACAGACAGGATTTGAAACAATTGTTGATATAATTCCAAGTTTTGTTAATTCTTTACACGTGGTTTTGCCAATAACTCTTTTTATTGGTGCTGTTCTAGGGATTTTATATGTCCTGATTTACGAAAGAATCGATGGTTTCAAGGAGAAAAATTCAAAATCTGATAACGTGATTCTTGAATAATGTGTGCAAAGGTTACTTTACAACACAAGTTAGAAATTCGAGATCGGATCATTGCCGCTGCACTAGTTTCTTTTTCTAAAAAAGGGTTTGATAAAACAAGAATGGATGATATAGCTCTCGAGTCAAATGTGAGCAAGGGAACCATCTATATCTATTTTGAAAGTAAAGAGGACCTTTTTTATACATTATGTGAAAAGAACTTGGCTGAACTAAGAAAACAACTATTTTCATTATTCGATACGAATCATGAACGTAATGATCTACAGAATCAAAAATTAATTTCCAATACGAAAGGATACTATAATAATTTTAATCAATTTGAAAATAGTTACATAATTTTTCTAGAAATCTTGTCGAAATCTACACGAAATGAAAAATTAAGATCTATACTATATTCTCAACACAAGAAGGTTTTTGAGGTCATGAAAGTACATATCCTAAGCTACCTCAAGAGTGACCAAAAAATACCTAATCTGGAAGATCGTGAGATTGATTGTATTGTTATGAGCATAATTGCAGTTTACAACGGATTAATGATGAACAGGCTACTCGGAGTAGAAGAGGAAGCAAACAAAAAGACATGGGTTGACAGCGTAAGCAGGATTCTTGGGACTACCATGAAGGTAGAATAAACTTTCAGTGGAAAGTCTCTTGTTTGTATTTTACACCTTTGTACCGATGTATCTTCACTAGCCAGAGTTATGCTTTTAGGTATTTGATCGATATCTTGATCAGGTTTGACTGAGATAATTAATGCTAAATAGAATTTCATCAAAATACAAAAAAAAGACAAATTCAAGTGATTTGATTATTCTACTTGAGATTTTATATGCACTACAATTATCTTGTATCAGATATCCAAATTTCTACTTGAATTAGTGAGGAATGTTGCAAATTGGTTAAGAGTAGAATCATGTGGTTCATCTATAATCCTTTTAACGAAAATTCTATATTATTGCGAACAAGGCTCTTAAACTAATTCGTTAAGGAGCCAATATCATTATCTACTTATTATTGTCTATCTCGACCTTGGGTTCATTATGTGTGGGATTTTATATTATTCTGTCCTTGATACTTCGATCGTCCTTGTCCATTATAGATTTAGGTTCATGTTCAGGTTGATATCGAAGTAACGTAACGTAACGTAAAGGATATTCCATCAGAATAATGTCTTTTGGATCTTTTAACTTTATCTCTCGTGAGCCATCAGGATAAATAATATTAGGTAGAGGATCATCACCAAAACAAATGGATATTTCGTCGTTCCATCACTATACAGGTTTATAGAATGGATCCACACAAATTTGATCTTAGAGAATTTGATCAGATTCGTTTATAGGATATGTTTAAATTCCAAGTGGATATTTTGTTTTTTCTGGTAGACAGGGGTTATGATCAAAAAATATAACTGTTTGATTCGCACTTTGGAATTTAGAGTTGAGCCAATTAACATTACATCCTTCTATTGGTAATTTTACATTCAAGCCGAGCATTGTACCAATTGGATCAAAATTTGAAGTAAATATTGATCATGGCGACGACTACAATTGATACCAATTTGGTGAGAACAGTCTCCTAAAGAGACCAGAAGTATTTCGATTCATCTTTCAATAAAAGAATTTCTAAACCTCACCTGTTTTATTAATTCTCTTTTTTTTGAAAAATTTCTTAAGTCAATTGTTCACATATTCAATTGCAATAGAATCATCACAGTTTGATAAATTCAATCTCTTTATCAATATTTCAAGGTTGCAATCATTATCTATTTGGCTTTTGTCTTTAACCGCAACATACTGATTGCTATAATCTCTCTTCAATCCATCATAATTTGAATAAAACCATTCAAAATTGTCTCTTAATTTTTCAAATTTTATGAAAGCATCATCATTTAAAGAAGATTCAAGCCTCATCTTTCATGACTAAGAATAGTATAGTAAATTCTTTCATAAAAATATTATGGTATTTTTTATTGGTAACCTTTTGGCTTCCTCCATAAGCAATTATTGCGGCAAAAATCAGTAAACAAATTTGAATATACCTGCTGAAATATGATGAAACATAGCCTAAGGAAGGGAATTTAGGTTGCAATTTTTAGTTCATTTTGACAGCAAAAACATGAATATTCTTCAGAATATTTGGTAGTTAGCACCACTGTCTTCATACCGTTAAATATAAAGTTCAATCTGCAATGTTTTTTTCATTTATTTGAAACGAAAATGTTAATGATTTATTCTCCGTATATACAGAAATTTGTCATCTTGCCATAATGCCTTTGGCTTCCCTTTCAGATACTTGAGGATCCATGATTTACGACAATTAATTGATTAAGAGACATCTACAGACAAGTCAAAAAAGAAGAAGTTTAATTCCACTATTCAATGATATTTTGTTTACACCAATCAAACGTGTTATTTGATATTAGAATGAATTTGCACTCCCAGTGGCAATTATGCCTATGGACTGAACAATATTTGTTTCAACATAATAGCAGAGTTGAGACCTTAATGATGGATACAACGCTCGGATCATGCAAAAACAATTTCCTAAAGTATGTTGTCTAGAATGAAATCCTCACTTCATTACAAACATCCAGCCTGGGTTAAAAGTCACAAAAAAGGGCATGCATCAGTATAATAAACAATAATCTCCTTTAAAGTACCACTATTCAGAAATCTTTTACCTATCATCAAATTAGAAAAAATTCTTTGCCAATTTCTGTATCAATGAACATGTATTTTTGCAGAAAAGTTTTTCATACATTCTTGACAAATAAAGAAATACGGCTCTTGATTCTAGGACTTTAAATTATTTAGAGCAAATAGTATTTATGATTTGATATCAGTAAAACTAATAGTTTCTGTTGTGATTTTATTATTAGAACGGAGTTTATCTTGTTTTATTGAAGGGGTTCCTATCTGTAGAAAGATTAAAAGGCTGAGTGATTCTGTTCTTTTGGTTGCTTTAACGATACTTGCATATGATCTTATCCTTCCTACTTTAGTAAATGGTCAAGCGGATCCGACAGAACATGACAGTTTCTTTGATAATCTTTTTGACATGGTGTCTAGTTTTTTTGTAATTTTTGTATTCTGGATATTATACATATAGATACTTGATCATCTCACAGTGCCTGATGACTTAGTAATATTGACATCCTTGATATTCTTTATACTAATACTAGTAACTCCAGTATTTACATTGGCACAGGTACTATACGAAAGTGCGTCATCAGTAGTTTTTCTCTCAACAATAATGATTATCACAGACTTGATCTTGATTTTCTTGTGGAAGTATATACACAACAAATCACTGAGTGTTGACCATGGACAAAGAGAAGTTAAAAGTATTCATAATATTTTTCTTGTAAAACCAACTCTTTACACCCTGTCCATCCTGTTGACGTTTTATAGCATCAAACTTTCAATAATTTACCCGTTGTGATGATTCCAACTTTAATATTGATGAACAGTCTCTTTCGTAAGAATGATAGTTGACAGATTCAACACTAATTTCTAGATTTGAATTAACCAAATCTGAAATTATGATTGTGCATTCAACAAATAAGGCCGCTATCTCTATCGTGGGTTGTATGGACCTTATCATGAGGATACAGGAAAAGGGAGAATAAATGGATAAATAAGAACATCATATTAAATGAGATTGACTGCATTATTGTATTCGAAGTAACCAGATGCAACAAGAGTAGAGCAAGTTTAATCACTTTTGAATATGATGTTTTGTTCTTTAATAAAGGATTTAAAGGGAGAAGAATACTCATACAATAAATGAAAATATTGTAAGATTGGCAATGATCTAATCTATGGTCTATTCCAGAAGTTAATATCCGCTAGATATGTTGTAAGAGTGTTACTCACTTTTAACTTCAAATATTTGGTCCATATCTTAATTGATGACACTGTTAAAATTCTACTGAAGAGCACACCCGGGAGAGGGATTGATGCTTTAATAGTTTTTGAATACTAAAAATATTCGATTATCTACGACCTCCAAAGCCGCCGTGTTCACCTCCGCCATTCTGTGGTGAAAAGCCTCCGCCATGGTGTTCATGAGTAACGCCAGCGTGATGGACATATGTCCCACTGCCGCTTGGTTGCACATGATTACCAGTACTGTGGGTCGTATAGTGGGCGTGCGTACCACTAGAGTGATTATCATAGGCGGTTCTGCTATCTCCCCTGCTATCATAAATCACCTTGTTACCATTATCATCATAATAGAATTTCTGGTTATGATTGTTGTCTACATAATAGTACTTGTGACCATCATTGTCGTACCAATAGTGGTGACCCTGAGCATTGGTATAATAGTTATTGCCATTTTCATCCTTGTAGTAGGAATTCCCACTATCATCCTTGTAGTAGGAATTCCCACTATCATCCTTGTAGTAGGAATTCCCACTATCATCAGTATAATAATAGTTGTCACCTCCATCGGAGTTGTCGTTATCTTCATCGTAGTAAATTGGTTGACCATAATAATCATAATCATCTACAATGGTCTCATTAACAATATTTGGCACTGTAGTATTTTGTCCCAAAACACTTGTTTCTGTAGTATTTTGTCCCAAAACACTTGTTTCTGATCCTAACATAGGTACTGTTACAAGAAAAATTGCAACAATACAAGT
>JBBRRF010000026.1:0-10964 GCA_038200885.1 Candidatus Nitrosocosmicus sp. | reverse complement strand
GGCAAGGCTAACAGTGGAAGTCCCATTGTAGAATGTAGAATTAGTATCAGATTGCGATGAATTTAATAAAGTAAAGCCAGTTACAGTATGAGTATGTCTTGCTGTACCATCAGGTCGAATCATTTCGATTGCTGCATTAAATGAACTACTGTTTGTATTAGATGAGGTATCGGTAGCGTTAGGTAAACTAGATCTCCATACCCCTGCCAGTACCCAATCGATTGTACCGTTATTATCCTGTGTTAATCCGGTAATAGGTCCAAAAACATAAGTATTGTCAAGAAAATCAAGAGGCAATGCCAAAGTGGTAGTTGCAATCAAGCCTAAAAAAGCAAAACCACTCATCAACATAACAACAAGGATTAATGTTACATAATTTTGCATTAACTTTTATGGACATTTGCCTTTATTATCTTTTATGAATTTCTTATCAAAGATAAATTAAGAAGTAACTAGAGTATTTTTAAAGGTCTTTCCATAAAGAGATAGTTCAGTAGTTGGCAGGTCTCCCTACCTAACCACTTTCGGTGATCTGAATTCTCTAAAAAATAATTATTCATTAAGAATTTTACAACCTATTAATTGCTGCCCATTTAGAAATACGCAGGTAAATGATTAGACATATAAGTGTATGACTTTTTATAATAGGTATGAGTTTTTTACAGCAATTAACTTTCATGCTTGCTGTAATACTCGCAACTATATTCATTATCACATTAGTTTTTAATCAAACAATGACCTATTACCGGATCCTAGAGAAAGCGAGAAAATTTGGAAAAAAAACCAAAATCAGGAAACAAACAGCTAGTTTTTAAAATCATGTTGTCGATCGTTTAGGATACAATTTTAATCATCCTCTAACGTGTCAAGTACTGATTTAGAAATCAGATGTTTCAGTAAACCAAAATCGCGATTAAATCATAGTGAAATTACAAATATTATTTGAGTTTGGTTTCTGGAATTTTTATTACCATAATTGGTGTAATATTTTATTCGATTTCAGGCATGCTGCCTCCTTGTACAAATACCATAGCGAAGATAGTAGGAATTATTCTTACAATAGTTGGAATAATATTAATAATATTGGCAGTAGCAAGATAGAGTTCTTCATAGTTTCCATTTAATCATATTTTTTATACTATTTTCCCCTTGCAGATCAAAATCTAGTATTTATAAATTGTCCCTTTCCTGTTGTTGATGAAGGCATTGGATATAGCATAGTTGTCTACATAGTCCTTGTCTGATACATATGACTCCAAACAAATGTAAATCCAAGGAAATACAAAATCTGTTTCGATCGCTTGGATAGTAGCTAATGAATGCAAGCATGCATGTAGATATGTATCTATCCAGAAGGTAGAAACAATCAACGAATCATCCAAAACTCCAATTAAAGAGATAATAGAAAGTCAGTCATTTTTTAGACCAAAGGTGTTGATAAAAGGTGTGGATAATTAACAATATTTAGATAATGTATATCTAGAACATATAACCAACAATATCATTATACCTTATGACGGATATAACATTTGACAAATCACGTATTCTATTTGAAAAAGCATCCAAAGTGATTCCAGGAGGGGTTAATAGTCCAGTCAGATATTTTCAACCGTACCCGTTTTTTGTTGAATCTGCCAACGCAAGTAGGTTATTTACCAATGATGGTAATGTATTGATTGATTATTGCTTAGGTTACGGATCAGTTTTTCTAGGACATGGTAATCAACAAATAGGCTCTGAAATAAAGAGTCAGATAGACAAAGGTAATTTATTTTGTACGCCTACAGAAAAGGAAACTCAACTAGCTGAAATTTGTTCCAAAATAATTCCGTGTGCCGAAATGATAAGAATTATGAATACAGGAGCTGAGGCAACGATGCATTCGATTCGCTTAGCAAGAGCATTTACAAGAAAAACAAAGATAATAAAATTTGAGGGTGGGTATCATGGTGCTTATGATTATGTCCTAAATAAAGCTGGTTCAGGGGCAGCTAATCAAGAATATTCTGATGGCATATTATCAGAGAGTGCCTCAAAAACCATCACTATTCCGTATAATGATCTAGAGTCACTGAAATCGGTGATAGATAATGAACAGAATTACAATGACATAGCTTGTATAATAGTTGAACCAGTTATGGCTAATACGGGTCTCATCCTTCCTGAAAAAGATTATCTTAATAGTATTCGAAACCTAACTAAACAAAACAACATTGTTTTGATATTTGATGAAGTGGTAACTGGATTTAGATTAGCCTTGGGTGGAGCAAGCGAATTTTTTGGCATAAAACCAGATATGGCTACATTTGCCAAAACTTTGGGAAATGGATATCCTATCTCACTTCTCGCAGGCAGCAGAGAAATATTGTCGGGATTAGCTCCCCGTGGATCGGTATATCAAGCTAGTACATTCGCTGGAAACCCAATTTCAGTAACAGCAGCCCTGAAAACTTTAGAGATCTTAATTGAAGAAAGGAATATCATATATCCCAGAGTAGCCAGAACTTGTGACAAATTAGTTGAAGCGGTAAGAAATATGATACAAGACAAGAAAATTGACGCTACCGTAAATTCTATTGGCTCCATGTTTCAATTGTTTTTTTCGAATAAAATAATAAGCAACTATTATTTGGTAAAATCATCAAATACAAAGTTCTTTATGGACATGTTTAGAATATTACTCGCAAAAGGTGTATTTATCCCACCTTCCCCATTTGAAACCTGTTTTATTTCAACTCAACATAATGAGGAAGATCTTGAAAAAACTTTAGATGCTTATGAAACGGCATTATCGAAGGTGAAAAAGTATTAAGGGAATAGTTGTTGCTACTAGAGCTAGCAAATTAGCCACTTATCAAACTAACTCAGTTATTTCATCTTTGAGAGAAATTGAGCCAAACCTAAACATTAGAATGGACAAAGTTACTACGAAAGGTGATAGAGATAAAAAACCATTTTATGTAATCAATCAAGCTGGAGTATTTGAAAAAGAAGTGAATGAAAGATTACTTCAGTATAAAGCTGATTTTGCAGTACATAGTCTTAAAGATCTTCACGCAGGGATATCGGATAA
Organism: Candidatus Nitrosocosmicus sp.; assembly: GCA_038200885.1. GTDB lineage: Archaea > Thermoproteota > Nitrososphaeria > Nitrososphaerales > Nitrososphaeraceae > Nitrosocosmicus. Next base: position 7,891 of record JBBRRF010000026.1, on the reverse strand, counting down.
GTTAGTAATAGCATGTATTCCCAAAAGAGAAAGACCTAACGATGTTTTCATAAACAGTATAAACAACAATAAGATTCATGAGCTAGAAACAGGTTCTATAATAGGAACAAGTAGTATCAGAAGAGCCATACAGATTAGAACCAAGTATCCAAAATTGAGGGTAAAGTCAATAAGGGGTAATATAGAAACAAGAATAGACAAATCAAAAGAAAATCATTACTCTGGAATAATCTTAGCAGAAGCAGGAATTGAGAGATTGGGTATGAAAAATCAGATCACACAAAGACTAAGTATCCAGAGCTTTACACCGGTCCCTGGTCAAGGAGCTCTAGCAATTGTTTGTAGAAAAGATGACGAAGATCTTGTAAAAATGCTAAAGCGAATTGAGCACAAGAACTCGCATAAGGAAATCCAAGCTGAAAGATCTCTTACCGAAAGTATTGGAGCTGGTTGCACAGTTCCAATGGGAGCATTAGCCACTTTAAAAAATAAGGATAGGTTAATGACACTTTTTGCCGTAGTTTATTCGTTAGATGGAAGAAAATCCATCAAAGTAAAGAAACAACATAATGCTGCTTACGCACGAAAATTGGGTCAAATGGTAGCAGAAGTATTAATTTCAAAAGGGGCTAAAGAAATAACCAAAGAATGGAATAATACTAGCATGAATATCGATACATTAGATGAGTTGATAGAATGAAAAACAACGATAGACTGGGCAAGGTTTACATTTGCGGAGCAGGTCCCGGTGATCCAAAATTATTGACAATAAAGGCATTTGAATTAATAAAACAAGCTGATGTAATTTTATATGACAGACTGATTGGAGACGAAATTATTAAACTATTTCCAGATATATCAGAGAAAGTGTACGTCGGTAGAAATGTCGGGGACCCGACTACCCATCAAAATAAGACAAATGAGTTGATGATAAAGTATGCAAAAATGGGGAGACAGGTATTAAGACTCAAAGGCGGTGACCCTTTTATTTTTGGGAGAGGAGGAGAAGAAGCAGAGATTTTGGTTGAGAATGAAATCCCATTTGAAATCATTCCCGGGATTACGTCTGGTATCGGGGCAGCTAATTATTCTGGAATACCTCTCACGCATAGAAAGTATGGCTCCGCTGTTGCATTCGTTACGGGTCATGAGGATCCAGAAAAGAAAACTCCCGAAGTAAATTGGGATAAATTATTTGAAGCGGTTGATACCGTGGTTGTCTATATGGGAACAGAAAAGTTAGAATTGATCATAAACAAAATAAAAGGGAGAAAAATTGATGATAGAACCCTAGTAGCAATAATCCAAAACAGTACCTTAAAGAATCAGAAAGTAATTACTGGTAACCTAGGTAACATAGTTAGTTTAGCTAAAGAATATAATGTGAAACCCCCCGCCATAGTTATAATTGGAGATATAGTAAATCTTCACAAGAAGATCAAATGGTACATTCAACAAACCAGCATGGAATCATGATTCTAATCAAAAGGAAAGAGACAACCAAATAAGTTGGAAAAAATAATTATTGTGATTACAAATGAAGGAGTATTGACGAATGATATCCAAAACCAAAACATTGACCAAGCTCATTCAGACAAGATTGAATTGATTGCGTTACCCACCATATCTTTCAATAAAATTGATTCACAAGAAGTAAGAGAATCTTTTACAAGACTCGGTAATGGCTTTTATAACTATTGTATTTTTTTGAGCTCGAATGCGGTCAAAATATTTTTTGAAATTGCAAAAACCCAATACAACTATGAAAGAATCATGGAGGAGTTAAATAAGATAAATATAATAGTAATTGGACCAAAGACCAAAAAAATATTGCAAGGGTATGGATTTAAGTCAAAGTTAGGATCTTCTACCAATGTCATCGATAAGAAATATTCATCACCGGAAATAATTGAGTTTTTAGAAAACTTGGATAGAGAATGTGAAACAGAATATCAAAAAGAAATCCCAAAAATCCTGATGCCCCGAAGTGCAGAATCAGTAAAGTCTAATAATTATATCGATACGAAATTTGAACATATAATACTGGATCAAGTTTTCTTTTATGAAACAAGAGAAAACAAGAATGTATCAAATTCAGAGGAGTGGAAGAAGTTATTGGAATTACCTGATCGCGTTGAAAAAATATTTCTGATTTATACAAGCCCCTCTACGGTCAGATCTTTTTTTAAAATAATTTATCATCAATTCCCTCAATTATCGGATCGCAAAAATGAAAATGAAGTACTCCGAGCCTTAAATGTAAATAAGGTGGTTTCAATAGGACCAAAAACTTCACTTGAATTAAAGAAGAATAAAATAGATTTTATGGAATCGTCTGAATATACCATTAATGGTGCTCTGGAATCGTTACTTCGATTGATAAACCAGTGACATATTTTAAATACATGATTTAAGAGATACGTAAAACACAGACATAAAATGTAAATACTGATAAAAATTATATCAAAATTAACAGCTTGTTCTTTTCCTTTTTCATCGGATAAATCTCAAGTGGTTTTTCTGCAGGCAGGTTCAAAGCGTTACCACTTTTTAAATCAAAAGACGATAAATGTAATGGGCAGGTTACGGTTCTTTCAGATTCATTTAAAATACCCCCGGTTAGGTCAACGTATGCATGAGTACAAATACGATCTGAGGCGCAAAATTCGCCGTTTAGGTTCAACATCATGAGCTTTTTTTCTTCATAATCAAATTCGTCCATTTCTCCTTTCTTTAATTTGAGAAATTGAGAAACATCAATCCATTTTTGTGTGCTTGTCAATTTATAACTCCTAATTCAAATATTGAAAATAAAAGTAATGATGTAAAGGTTCATCTTTCAAAATTTTTCTTTACCTGTATTTGTAATGTTTCTCAAATATATCTGCAGTTTCTTTGTATCGCGATTTTTCAACTTCAAGAATCTGTTCCATGACCTCATCACCCTTTAACATTAGAGGTTTTCCAGTCCACTTGTTCTCAAACAGATAACTTATCCAAGCACGAATAAATGGACCCATTTTTCGAGATAAAGGTTCCACAAACCCGTTTATTATCTCCCGCTTAGCACTTTCTCTATCCAAACCCTTACACATCAAGTAGAATATCTGCTCTTCATCAATTTGAGATACTGAAGCAGAATGAGTAGCTTTGACTTCGTTGGTCTCAATCTCCAATCCGGGAATAGCGTCTGCCTGGGCACCTTTATTTAATAAAATTGCATGCCCGGCCAAATAAGATTCTGAAGTCTGGGCATCCTTTCGAATTTTTATCATTCCTTTAAATAAGGACTTGGCAGTATCTTTTACAATTGATTTAACCAGTACTTTACCTCTACTACTAAATCCAATATGATCAAGGTTAGATGAAATGTCAAATGATTGATTATTTGTACCAAAAACTATTTCTACATCTTCAGCTCGTGCTCCTGAGCCTTTCATAATACTATCAGTCTTGAATCGACAAAGGCGTGCGCCAAACATTCCAGAATACCAAGACATTTTGCCGTCCTTTTCAACAAAGGCCTTTCTATTAGCAATACAAACAGTATCAGAATTCATAGCTTGTAATGTGATGAACTCAAGTTCCGCAGTGGGTTTTACATTACATTCAAGAACCTCAAAATAGCATTCTTGTCTTTTTTCGTTTGAATCATTTCCTTGAGTTTCATTTTTTGTCTTTGATATTTTGTGGTTTGATGATGTGGAAAATGTAGTAGATGATGAGTACAATTCCTGTACTATCGTTCCTTTTGAGCCTTCGTCAGCGATAACGATATTCCTACAAATTGATGATGTACGATCATCTTTTAGAGAATATACGATTCTAATCGGCTCCTCAATCATCAAATTCCTTGGAATGTAAATAAAGAATCCAGATTGAAAGGCAGAAGAACCTAATGCGAGAAAACGATCATCTGTGTAATTGATGGATTTATCTAAAAGGTATTTTTTCACTAGTTCTGAATTGTTTTTTATGGCATCTTGAATTGTCGAAATAATTAAACCTTTTTTAGATAACGCCTTTGGGACAAAAATATGTCCAACAGATGAACCTATTAAAAGTATGCTTGGAGAAGACTTTATCTCCTCTAGTCGCATTTTAAGGTCTATTGAAATAGAATTGGTGTTCTCGTTAGAAAAATAAACTTTGTTTGGTTCTAAAAGAGTTAATCCACTGTATTTAGAATACAACGGTGAAACTTCATTAGGTAAACCAGAAAACTTGGACAAAATCTCCTTTCTGGAAGACAACATCCACTGTGGTTCATTTTCATTAGTGGACAGTATTTCATGTAAATTATTTTCTGAAAGCAATGATAATGGAATCATTATGAATCAATCGTTATGAAAAAATAAAAAGACTAGTAATGGTGCTAAACTAACCATTAACCTACTGAACCTTCCATCTCCATTTTTACCATTCTATTTAGTTCTACAGCATATTCCATTGGGAGTTCCTTGGTAAAGGGTTCCATAAATCCACCTATAATCATACTCAAGGCATCAGATTCGGAATAGCCTCTACTCATTAAATAAAATATTTGCTCATCACCAATTTTTCCTACTGTTGCCTCATGAGTAATGGTTGCATCCTCTTCATTAACTTCAACATATGGATATGTATCAGTCCTTGAAAATTCATCAAGTAATAATGCATCACATCGAACATTTGATTTTACCCCATATGCTCCTTTTGCTACATGTAATAATCCCCTATAAGTGGTTCTTCCGGTATCCTTACTCACAGATTTACTCGTAATTCGAGACGTAGTATGGGGTGCAAGATGGACCACTTTTGCACCAGCATCTTGGTGTTGATCCTTTCCTGCAAAAGCCACAGACACTATTTCAGCATGAGCATTCTTACCCAACATGTAAACGCCAGGATACTTCATCGTGAGTTTGCTACCTAGATTGCCATCTATCCATTCAACAGATGCATTTTCATAAGCATATGCTCTCTTTGTAACCAGGTTGTATACATCCTTGCTCCAATTTTGAATAGTAGTATATCTAATTCGTGCTCCTCTTTTTGCAATCAATTCGACTACAGCAGAATGCAAAGACTCGGTAGAATAGACAGGAGCAGTACATCCTTCAATATAATGAACATCGGCACCCTCATCAGCAATAATCAAAGTTCTTTCAAATTGTCCAATATTTTCGGCATTAATTCTGAAATATGCTTGTAATGGTAAATCCACTTTTACATTTGGAGGAATATAAATAAATGAACCGCCTGACCATACAGCGCTATTAAGTGCTGCAAATTTATTATCTTCCGGTGGAATAACTTTTCCAAAATGCTTTCTTAATAAATCAGGAAATTTTTTAAGTGCTGTATCAGTATCTAGGAATATCACACCCTGTTGCTCAAGATCTTCACGCAAATGATGGTATACTGTTTCTGATTCATATTGTGCCCCTACACCAGCTAAGAATTTTCTTTCTGCTTCCGGTATACCTAACTTTTCAAAGGTATTTCTAACTGACTCTGGAACATCATCCCAGTTCTTACTTTGCTTTTCAGCAGCCTTAGCATAATAATAAATATTCTGGAAATCTATGTGAGACAAGTCTCCTCCCCAGTTTGGCATTGGTTTACTCATAAAAACATCATATGACCTTAATCTAAAATCTCGCATCCAATCAGGTTCCCCTTTCATTTTGCTTATTTCTTCTACTGTACCCCTAGAAAGGCCCTTTTTACTTAAATATACATAAAGTTGGGTGGAATCTTTAAAATCATATTTACTATAATCCATATCTAGTTCTTTTGCGGTCATACTGTTAATAACGGCGTTATGTATTATAAGTATTTTTATTATTAATACAACTATTGATTAAAGAAAAACATAAGTATGTTGATGGTTTCGTCGAATCAGTTAGGTCTACCTAACACTGGAAACATTTTCCTTAAATTAAAAAAGTAATCAATATATTCCCATAAAAAAGTTTTCAAATATGCAAATTGAGGGCAGTGTAATAGTATGTGATTCCATTGACGAAAAGGGAATTGAGATTTTAAAAAAAGCAGGACTCACTGTTGAATATTTACCTGAGATAACAAATCAAGAATTAATATCCAAAGTGAAAGACTATGATGTAATTATTGTACGCAGTAGGACTAAGATAACAAAGGAGGTAATACAGAATGCAAAGAGAGCAAAAATAATAGCAAGAGTAGGAGTAGGTCTAGATAATATAGACACAAATGAAGCTCAAAATAACAATATCGAGGTAATTAACGCAGGGGAGGCTTCGGTAAACGCAGTTTCTGAATTAGTATTAGGATTTATGTTCTCATTAAGCAGGAATATACCCGTTGCCAATAATGCGACTAAGAACGGTAAATGGATTAAGAAAGATCTAATTGGAGTGGAATTAAAAGGTAAATATTTAGGAATTATTGGTTTAGGAAAGATTGGAAGAAATGTGGCTAGATTAGCAAGGGGATTAAGAATGAACCTGATAGGATATGATGTTATTCCTATTGATAAGAGCTTTGTTCAAGAAGTTTCACTCATTACAGCAGACCTCAAAACGTTGGTGGAAAGTTCGGATTTTATAACTTGTCATGTTCCATATACTGAACAAACAAAACACCTCATAGGCAAAGAAATGTTGTCAAGAATGAAAAATAATGCATTCTTGATCAATACTTCAAGAGGGGAAGTTATAGATGAAGGGGCACTTGTAGACTGTTTAAAAAATAGAAGAATTGGCGGAGCAGCTCTAGACGTTTATGAAGTCGAACCTCCTACAAACAAGGAGTTACTAGAACTCAATAATATAGTGTGCACTCCACATATTGCAGCTCAAACCAAAGAAGGACAAGAATTAGCATCAGTAGTAATCGGTGAAAAAATAATACAAAGATTACTGGAAAGACAAATAGAGTAACAAACTATAATACTCTATATAAAGTGACAAACGCTATCTTTTTGAGAACAATCATATCATAGATGGATATGCAGTTATCATACTAACAAACTTATTTAACAAATATTAGTCACAACATAATACTTTGATCTTCCATTACCATACCGAATCGAACATCTTTGGTGCAAAAGTATAAGAATCAGACGATCTGAATCACTTTAGTTTTAGAATATAATCCATGAATTATCTTAATATTTGAAGGTTTTATATCAAAATACTTTGAAATAGTATTTATTAGTTCCCTGTTTGCCTTCCCTTTAACAGGAACACATCGTAATGAAACCCTGATCTCCATTGTTGCCTCATCGATCATGAATTGACCACTGGGGTCAAACTTAACTTTAACAATATATGTACGAGACAAATCACATTCCTGCACATTTGTTATAACAATGAATGTATATTTCCTTATAGGCTACGGACTTTTTGAAATAGATAAGGAAGAGATAATTTGATCAGGGTAAGGCGTCAACAAGTTAACAAGAAAAATTTCTATTGATTAAAGGTCAAACGGTTTTACACTCTAGATGACGGTGAAATGACTGTTAATACAATAGACGATGTTATGTTATGTTATGTTATGTTATATCCACACTCTAAAACTCGAATCTGAAAAATAATTAAGATAGATTAATTTGTTTCTTGTTGTAAATAGACAAGAGATCTCTTGCGTAATTAGCAGATATTAACCATATGTCTTCTGGCCATCTCTGTATTTGGACCTAACAGGTATCATCATTCTATAGTTTACCAATCCGGATACTATATCTGAAACCCTATCATACTTTCCGAACCTGTTTCTGAACACATCATTCATTATCCTGTACTTCTTTACCCTGCAGATGGCATGTTCTATTACTATCCTTTTTGCTGAATGGTTCTTGTTGTACTCTTTTTGTACTTTAGTCAACTCATGATCTTTTTCCTTTTTAAAAGGTAAGGATGAT
>JBBRRF010000025.1:0-11022 GCA_038200885.1 Candidatus Nitrosocosmicus sp. | reverse complement strand
GTTATTCTGATAAGGTCACTTGCAAGTGTTCTAGCTACTGCATGATAACGCTTTCTAACTATTTCTGGCTCTTTCTTTAATATGGCTATATGCCATTCTTCTAGGTACACCTCTCCTTGTACAATAATCATTTCTTCTCACTTTGTTTATTGTGCAGGAGGGGTGACACATGTCTATTAGCTTACCAGGATCCCAGGCCTAAATCAGAGAACCTAATTCTTATATCCGTATACAAAAGGGTTGGGGTTCAAAAATAGTCTAAATCGTTGCTAATTTTATCTTGACTAACTAAATATAGGTTGGTTATAAATCATAAAAGAGTTCAGTGATCCAGACAACTCGGGAATAGGATCAGGTAAAAGGTAATTATATGTAAAAGACCCAACTATTATGACAACTATAACGATAAATATGAATACGACTATTCCAACGAATACATTACTTCGTCCAGACAAATCATTTCCTCTTGACGCGTATGTTATTAGAGTTTATCTTAAACGATTGACTATAAGAAAAATCCAGAATGTATCAGTTGATTAATATTTCTACCTATAACCATCAGCGAATAGATTGAATGGTGTTTTGTTCTAAAATAGCACCCACCATTTTAGGTTTTGTAACATCTATCTGAGTAAAGTAGTGTATTAGAAAGTCAGAAACTGGTGGATAAGTAATAGGTTTAGTCATGTTATATATTGTGTAACCAGCCATGATAATGAAAACTCTTATGAATATTAGTACAAATATTCCTGCATTAGATGACCGTGACCCTCGTTTTCCACCTGATGATGAGGAGTTGTATCCTTTAGGATATGTCAATTTAGGTTAATTCATAAGGTCAATATAAAAGGATATTTATAAAAATTAAATTGAACAAAATTTACCTAAAAATAGCCGCCGATTTTCGGAGATTCTTCTAAAGTTTCATTAAAACATATTCTATTCGAATGATTCCATTGCAGGATATTATTACCTTAACAGGGTTACTCCGCTATTTGTTGAATTGAGGATTGGACAAGTTTGGACGTTACGATACGATATAATACCGTAGACTGTTGTCGAAGACAAAATTTTCATATCATCAGAATCCTAAAAATTATTCTATAGTTCGAATGAAGGTAAATGATTTTTTGAAGGCGGTAGTGACATTGAATTGGTACAACGGTAAATTATGCAGAATCTAATTTATTATGTCATCGTATATAATTTGAAGATGGAATAACAAAACATATTAAATAAAAGAATTATAATTACACGAATATGTTTGACTTATTATAATTATTCTAGGTTGAACTATTAATTAGTCGATTTTTATCATTTTCCCAAAGACTTTGCTATGATAAATGCAATTTTCGTCGTATTGAAAATATCGAATCAGACTACCAGATGAATTGTATTTTTGAATAAATTGGCATATACACAATTCATTGCCATCTTGATTCAATAATTTGAACATATTTGTCTGACCAATCCCATATTTTATTAGGTCCAAAATCTCCATTTTTAACCAATCTTTATCTATTTTATTGTAATATTTAGATAGCTTGAGCCTGAAAAAATGTAAATTATTATTACTTTCATCTAAATTCGTGTAATTTTGATTGATTTTGAAATTGGCAATGTCAACAATGGGATAATAAATCTTCCTTCTTTTATCCACTTTAGAATCAATATCGTCTATTAATCCATTATTTTTTAATTCATCCAGGTAAGTCTTCTTTATGTTATCCGTTGTAAGCGATTTACCCTTTTTATCCTTGTAGAACTGGGCCATTTCTGTAGTAGATAATGCAATTCTTTCCTCTTGAGTGTCGTCTTTAGCACTCGTATCTGGATTATGCTTTAATTTAAACAATGGTAAAAAGATGTCGGTAAAAAATTCTAATTTGTAGGATGGAATCCCTGTTATATTATGAGTTATCCGCAATACTTCATCTAAATCTACAATTGATGCTATGCAGAGATTTTCATTACCAATAAGCAATCTGAATCTATTAAATGAATTTATTTGTGCAACTAGGTTTAGCAACGAAAAGATTCTTTCTGCAATCCTTACATCAGGTCCTTTTTCAGAGGGTAATGATGATGAGAGGATTGAACTATAAGGAATCCATACATTATTATCACTGTTTTTTTGAATCGTGTGTTTTAACAATAAAATACAATCCTTAGCATTTTGAATTTCATCTGAAGAAACGATGAGTTGTTGTTGTACCAATAAAGGCATCCCTTTTTTTTGCACGATAAGCTTGTTAGACTCTTCATACTTTTTCCTTATCATATTTGGAGACGTTATAAAGAATCTACTTTGTATTTCAGGCCACATAGACCAACTTGAATCATCCTTAGCACTACAAAATATACATGCTGGCCACCCCCTTGTTACAATGTGTTTTACTTCAAGCCCTTTGTTATCAGTTTTATACACATAAGGATGCTCTATTTCGTAAGAGTCATGTGAAAGAATAGGTTTTAAAATATCCCAGGTTTCTGAATGTGGAGGCTCTAAAAAGACAAGAATCTTGTTTGAAAGATCTATAATGACTTTAGAATTATCATACAAAGATTCAATCTTGTCTATTGTCTCCTGTTTCTTATCAATATCTTTTTCATTTCTTAAGATTTTTTTTAGAGCTCTAATTTTGTCTTCTATGGGTTCATAATTACTATCAACTAACACACCATTATCTCTTATGATTACTTTGGGAGACATGGATCCAATCATCAGGACATCTTTTTTTGGAAGATATTTGATCACTTCTGAAACTGCATATGTTTTACCTTCACTTGTAGGCGCCATAATTCCAAGGTTAACTGGGTTTTTTGTATATGTGCTCAATGAGGTATAAAGTATCAATCTTACGAGGTTATCTTCCATCTTAATCGTTTTTTTAGCGACTTTGACGATGTATTCTATAAAGTTATTACTAGATATTTTATTTACTAGATTGTCTGGGTTTATTACTTGATTATCATTATCAGACTGATTTTTCACAAGTGAGGTTCGGGTATCTGATCCGACCTTCACGCCCTCGCTATTTTTGTTGTTGTCGTCGATAAAAGCCATAGATTGTTTTACTAAGTCTGAGACTTCATTTTCTCCTATTGGGGGAACACAGTGTATGCTATTCCAATTGTTTGCTCTGATAATTAATTCATCAAAAATCAAGGTCTTGTTAGATTTGGCATACCATGAATCACATTTTCGTAATAGATTTAGATGTCGGTTGTTCCCCTCATATACAACATAATCCTCTTTATCCATCTCACCGATATTAGGTAGCGATGAAGAATCTGTATTGAGTTCATTTTCTAATCTATACTGGTGGTAGATGTTATCTAGGGCCCGTTCCAATTTCTTGGTTCCGTCGTTGTCTAATACCTTGAATGAACTAGTACCTATGATTTGATAAATGTGACCATTCTTGTGCATCGAATACGGTCCAATTACATATGTAGAACTATCAGCCTTAACTTCTAGGGCCGGATTACCTAATTCATTCGCCTTTACAACGCTATTTCCGGCTATTCCACACTTCTTGACTATCGGGTAACTTGTAATAAGATAGATATGAGCTTTTTCTGCTTTGGCGTCATCGTGCTGTACTACAACCGTATACTGTGCCAAGTCATCTAATGACTTAATTTTGATAACATTTGATAAAAACTCCTCGATACCTTTCTTGTTGTCAATGTCTATACATACCAAATATTTTCCTTCATATGGCCCTCTCCAAAACCTTCCAGTAATTATTGCAAAACCCGTGTTAAACAATCCATCAGTTTTCCATTTTTGAAATACTTTTTCAGGTATCGCTTTATTTTGCCATTCTTTCCAGGTTACTAAAGGTTTTTTCATGGAGTTGACCGGGATTACATTGAATCCCTGTTTGAAAAGAGAATTTATATACTCTAGAATAGAATCCATCTTGGTTTCTCTAAAGTCAGTTTAAACAATGGAATCACATTTTTGATAGTTGCGATTCTGAAGAGCAAAATAATTGATTTATATATATTATTGGTAACATTCTCCATTTCGTCTTCTACCCGGCTATAGACCAAAAATGTGAGGCACTCCAAAGTATTTTATGTTATCCTGTATAGTTTTTGACTGCTTACCAATATTATGAAGGATCATAAATTGAATTGCAGGATCGATACCTAACTCCTGAAGGCGATCTTTTATTTGATAATATATATCCTTATAGTCTAGAAATTCATGGATATCAATATCGAGGTGATTATTATCTCGATAGAATCCTATGTGAAAGACATCCTGAGTTTGAACAATTTCAAATATGATATTTGCTAATGCAGGAAATATAATGATATTTCTAGTTAAATTCATTCTATTACCGTTATTTTTAGTATCTTTTTTTACTGTCAAATTTGATCCATCCTCTATTTATGTGGCTACCAGGCCACATCGTTCTAAATCTATTTTACAATCATTGCAAAATAGACCTACTTTGTCAATATACACTATCTTTAATTGATGAATTCCTATACCATGACAATTTAGACCAGCACAGGAGCCTTTTGATAAATTGATCTGTTTTTTCTTCTTTTTGATTGAAATAATTTTATTCAATAATATGCATTTTCATTGAAATGATTAAAATTAGGAGTTCAATAGCACTTCTTCCAAAAGTAAACCGATTTGATTGAAAATAAAAACCAAACCCAAAGAGAGGATCATCGTAAGATCTACAAAGCCGTTTTGAGCACATTATTCAAAGAGAAAAATAATTGTATGGAAAAGAGTCTCCTGGTGGAAAAAATAAATTCAAAAACTAGAAAACTATTGCAAACCGGTTTATTCGAAAATCAAATCAATGAAGCATTGAAGATATTTGAACAATCCCATTTAATAATATATACTGAGGACGGGAGTAAGGTTATGATATGTTTAACATCAATTGGTAAAGATATTTCCAGCTTAATACGGGATTCTCGCCGTAAACAAAAAAGGGATTTGACGTATCAATACCAATTGATTTTAACTAAGATACTCATAGAAAGAAAAACAATACATGAAAATGATATTGATAGAAGTATAAAGTCAATAGGTTTAGATGAGAAAATAAAAGGTTTACGAAATAAATTCGATAATATTCAAGCTATAAATGATCTTTATAGTGCAGATTTAGTAAGTAAGAAAACTGAAAGGAATGAAAACAAAAACATGGTTTCATTGACATCTCTAGGTGAGGAAGTAGGTCAGTTGATCTTGAATTTGATCTACTACAATGATTCATACTTGAAATTATCTAAATTGTTAGAAGAGAGAGTTTTATGTATACCGGATGATGTGATAGCATTTTTAGAAGCTGATCCCCGGCTGTTTAAAGGAAATGAATTTATTTTGAAATCCATTGAAGAGGCTCGTCACAAACTCCTTGATGCAGGATGGAGAACAAGAGAATTACAATATTATAACAAACTTCGAACTATACTTACAGACTTTAAACATCTATGTGACAAGAATTTTCCATATATTGTCCTATATTTGTATTCAAACATACTAAGTAAATACAACAATATCCAGAATAACGAAAAATCTTTTAAGATAATAAAGGATTTAGTGCTAAACCAACTCAATAAAAGAAGCCAAATTTTAATTAATAATTATCAAAAAGAATCTCTCGGGTACTATGTCCTCAGGTTCATCCACGGTGAAAAAAATAGCATATCACCAGAAAGAGTTAGCAATATTATGATTTTTTTCAATGATTTAGAAGATGCAGTATCAGGGTTAAAGTTGGAGGAAATACCTCAGAAAATGAAAGAAGATATCATAACTATGAGGAATTCCTATTTAAGGCTATTAAAAGATAAAGATGAAAAATTACAAATAATTTAAGATTTAGAAACCTAATCTTAAAATCGAAATGTAAACAGGATTATATATTCTATCAAGTTTTTTGATCAGACTTTAGTAGATGAGATAGCACGGATCCAAAGTTCCAATTGTTAGAGTTTGGTTGGGTAGAGGGCCTTTGCTTGTCATAAATTTTCTTTATCTTACATATCCTTCTCAAAATATTTTTGTCTTTTACACATATTTCTCTTTTTCCTGTTTCTGAAAACTCAATGTCTCAAGGTTTGATATCAAAGTCAAGATGATCCATAAACATTTCAATATCCTGAATAAATCTTTGCCCAATATACCACAAACATTTATTGTTTAACAGTTATGTAAACGGATTCATGCTTTCTATCTGTAAACTTATTCATTACTCTTTGAATTTCTGACTGAAAAATTGAAAATTCATCTGAAGGTAATTGTCTAATAGCTTGTCCAAAATAACCACCAGACGCTCCTTTGTATTTTAAATATACATTATATAGTTTTTTTGTATCTATAGGATAGGTAGGAATTAAGAGCGGCTCTATTCTAATCCTGTGAGGATAAATGCCATCATCCCATAATCTAGTGTCATCATAAAAATAATCGGAAACGACTTTGCAAATTCCTGCCAGTTTCATTCCCGTTAGATAAATGACTATTTCATCTCCCTTTTTCATTCTCTTTATTTGCTGGGATCGATTGTCATCACAAGCCCATATTCTATTTTCAATACATTTATTCCAGTTTTCAGAAGATGCTACTCCTAACCATTTTTGGCCTTCCTTGGTTAACGATGTAGGTTTTTTAACAATTTCAAAGCCTAACTTTTTAAGAAAATCTTTGGTTTCTATTCCACCACCAAATTCAGTTGAATCAAGTTCAACAGAATTGGCATACTGATTAGCCTTTGATACAAGATATTTTGGAGGATATAGAAAGTCATTGTAGATCACAAAATATTTATCGGAATGCCTATTTTCAGGAACACCGTTATTATCAATATTATCTATAGCAGTTATTATATGCTGTTTTTTAATATTATCTGGAATTATGGCACTTCTCCTCAGGTCAACTACTACTGGTTCGTTATTTATGATTAATCCTAATAAGACGACGATGACGAAAATTACAACAAACCGTAACGGGTTTGAATGACCACAACTTCTCTAATTTTTAGAGATAATCTTGATATAGTTTACTGTTATATATTAATCCATATGAATACAATTGATTGCAATAGCCTTCCTTATTTTTATTGATACTGCTCATTAGCAGTCCTTTTTTGTCTATTCTTGATAATAGTCGAGTCCTTTTGGAAGATGTCCCAACGGGACTCATAATAGCTCAAGTGATGATTGTGAAAGAGTATTGATGTATGTATAATTTAACTCGTTATTGTCAACACTCCTTTCATAAATGGGTGAATGGAACAGTAGAATGGATATTCGCCAATTTCAAGGACAGATGTATCAAAGATCGCATTACTGCCTGTCAACATTACGTTCGTATCAAATAATTGACCATTCTGGGGTCACTATTCCGTATACCACTTGTTACTGTGTGAGGTGCTGAATCATTATTCACAACTGTAATCATTTTTCCCTTTATAGTAGTCAGATGATCGGGAGAATAAGATGGGTTGCCAATTGTCGATGCACCTGATGGAATTGTCAAGATCGGATCGATATCCGCTAACTCGTCTGTCTCAGTTACATTGTTAGTGACACTACCTGTAAAGTTAATAGCTGTATTGTCTTTAGTTGCATTAGGTGTAGATAATTGCAGGCCCGCAGTATCATTCGAAAGCTTCGATTCTTCTATTTCGTTTAATTTGGATTCATTTTTAGGCTTGTATATTTCCATTGAATTTAAAATCTTGTTAACTCTTTCCCTATTAACTGAATTTTTGTCAATCTCAGAGAGACAAACCGCAGCGGCCTTAACAATTGGTGATATCGATCTAGGTGAATCTGATGGTCCGTCAGAATTTACCATTCCTGGAATTGATCTTCCAGACATTAAAAGAGACGAAGGCGATGATAAAACTTTTAAAACAATAACAGTTTCAAAAACAATAAAACCTGTATCGGCAGAACCTACTGTGAACGGTGATAGCCAAGACGACACTAGAGTTACTGGCTGTGGATATTATACATCAGACGCCTTTGTTTATGTGGTAGAATATAGGCTTGTGAATAATGGATGGCAGGTTACCTTGCAATATAATACCTTTCCGTCCTATGATTTAACCGTATCTTCCCAATGTGACAATTAAAAATTCTAGCTAATTGCATTCGATTTGGTGGATGTATGAGATGTACCTTTATCCTCCCCTTCGTTAACCACCAAATCCGGGAAAAAGAAGGGATTATTTTACAAAATAAATCCAAGTATTGGGTTCGCCAAGTTGGGTAAATTCGGGAATAACAGCTTCGACACTAAAGCCTTCGTTATGAATAGCATCCAGAGCAGGACCCGCTAATTCAGGACGGCTTACTGAAACAAACAAGGTATTATTTGATTCATGTTTCGGAATTAGGCTAACAACGTCGCAAACGTGGGCCCCTGAATAGCCATCTCTACACGACAGATATTTTGGGTCGGACAGTAATAGTTCGGTCAAATTTGTCCCTTGGGAATATGAAAAAGGAATTGTAATATCAGTTGCAGCACTAGCCAATATAGCAACAAATGCTATCATTACTACAGCTATCACTGATGTAATCTTAGGTTGGAAGTGAAGGTTAAGTAGTGACATATCATATATCATAGATCATTAGGCTATTAAACGATGGCGCTTCAATATTAAGACTAAATATTGCGTTATAATTCTTGACCATCACAGCAGTTCAAAATAACGTACAGGATAGATATTAAAATTTTGGATTCAATGCAAAATTGCACAATGTCCTTCTGGACCCGATACTTATTATCAATAACGATATACTAAAACTTAGTTTCCTCTCAAAAAATAGAACATATTTCTAACGATATTATAGTTCAATAAAAGCCGATGTCTAACGGAAAGAGCTTGTCACAATCAAGGAATTTATCTCTTAAAGATAATCTTTATCAAGATCTATTCAAGTGAAAAAGGGCAAATTAATTCTTTTTAAATTCCAGACTCAAAAGCTTTAATTTTTATCTATTGAAATATTTCTGCGTAATCCGAGTTAAGCTCTAGGTTCTTTGTTCTGACTAGTATTCCTAACTTCAGTTAAGATTTCTTCAAGATAATGTTTAAGATCTGAATCAGTAAACGATGTTTTGACCCCCGTTTCCTGTTCCATTTTCAGGGCTTGAATTTGAGCAAGAGGGATAATCTTTGTAACTAATTCCTTCTCGACCTGAGCAAATCCAATATTGCCCAATAACTTAATTTCCCTCTCCGTTACTGTGTTAATAAATTTACGTAGTTCGGTATCGCGTGATATAGACATGGCTGAGGAATAAATCCCAACTAATAACAGGTATGACGAGAGTCCTATTAGGGATGTAGTTACAAGACCAAATGGTGGATATGGAGCAAATATCAAAGTAGTAGCTTGATTTGATGCAAATAGGAGCATCATCCCAAAACCTGAAACTAGCAAATAGTCCTTAATTGCATGTTTGCCAACTCTCCTGGATACAACCCAAAACGCTACACCAAACAAAACACCCCCGATTGGCTTGCTCATAGTAAACAACAATGTGAAAGTAATAGCAAATAGGGTTGGATCAGAACGGCGAAAGGATTCAAACAAATCAAAAAATATGACTTGAAATTGAGCTAAGAAATAGAATAGTGGTGCACCAACAAGGATCCAGTATTTTGTTGCCCCTATCCTTTTAGAATAATAACGTAATAGGAAAACAGTAGCCACCCATACCAAAATAAATGATAATATAGAACTTACAAAATATATTGTATTGAAAATATTGGAAGCATTAGTAACGTTGCTTACTGGACTTTGGGTGTATCGTGTGTAATCCTCACGGCTATTTAACATGTCTATAACGTACACGGCCATGAAAAATATATTTACAGTTAGAAAGAGCATAGCTATGGCGTAAGATATCACTACTATATCGCGGGAGGATCTAAACCACATAAAGAACTTTTTAGCCAGGAATGCTAATATAACAATAGATAACCCACAGCTAATCAATACTATAAGCTTCAAAAGCAAAAGGGCATAAGACGAGGTAAATATCATTTGTAACACGATGATGACAAGCATTGATATTATTATCCAATGGATTATAGACACAAACTTATGGATTGTATTTACTGGTTTGATTTTACTTATTTCAATTTTTTCTTTGATAAAATTTAGAATAACATACTGTCCTACGGAATAGGTTAAAACAAGGATTGAAAATGCTATTAAATTCCAGATAGGAGACAAACCTCCTGTGAAAGCACTAAGTCTTACTATAGAAGTGTCGACTATAGAAGCAACTACCATAATTGACATTACTCCCGGTATCAGCGCTTTTTTATAAGATGGAACGACTACCTGACTAACTTTATTTCCCTCTCGATATTGAATATAAATATCCAGATAAAGGCTTTTAGATTTTAGACATTTTTATCCACACGAGAAGATCAATGTAACTACGAGGATAATTCAAAAAGAATAGATAAATAATCTACTTCATTTTATTGACGATATGAAAAAATATTATGAATTCAAATGGCCATCATCATTTCTGATAAGTATAGGTATTATGACTATTTTTTCTAACACATTAATTCTCGACAATTTTGTATATGCAGATGATATAAATCCTGGTGTTTACTCCAAAGATTCAAAGCCATTTGGTATCCCCTATGGAGATTGGCTTGTTAAGCATACCAAATGGCTTTTTCAGGTTCCTTTAGATGTCCACCCAGGAAAAAACTATACTACGGAAAATTGCGCTGAATCCCAAAGTGGTCCAGTGTGGTTTCTAACTCTCAATTTTGAAAAAGGAGAGCAACGAACATGTATAATCCCTTCAGATAAAGCTATTCTTCTACCCATTTTAGCTGGATTTTGCGGTGAGTGGGATTTAAAACCGTGGGAAACATTAACGAGTTGTGCTAAAGCAGGTAATGAGTATGGTACTATTAGTGCTTCTGTCGATGGTAAAAAAATCGAGGGGCTCGAGAGCTATAGAGCACAATCTCCGATATTTGATATAAC
>JBBRRF010000024.1:0-11193 GCA_038200885.1 Candidatus Nitrosocosmicus sp. | reverse complement strand
TGAAAAAAGTGTATTAAAGTGGCGTAAGCATCCTTTCAAGCCTCACCTTATTGCAAGAAATAGAACAACTGCATTTCAGAAAACTGTAGTAATGAAATATTTAGACAATTTGATAGCTTGGGCAGATAAAGAGTTTAGTCGAGATACTATAGAATCAATAAACATAGCAGCTCAGTTATATATTTTAGCAGCTGATATACTTGGAGACCGTCCAGAAGAAGTACCTGGTCGTTCTCAACCAAGAATTCAAACTTATAACTCTATTGAACCTAAATTAGGAGATTTTTCAAATGCACTTGTTGAGAGTGAAGCTTTTATATTTCCATCTTCAAATCCTCCTCCAACACCAATTCCTTTTGATATGACCGCAGGTTCTAATATTTTTACTACAGGAGAGGAGGATGGAAGTGGAGAAAATGAAGAAAATGGAAATGGATTAACAGTATCTTCAATGGCTTTTAGTTCAGATTTGAATGTAAATGAGGATGAAGAGGTTCCTCCTACAACATTATCTACAATAATGTATTTTTGTGTTCCAAAAAATGATAAACTGCTTGAATATTGGGACGTAATAGCCGATCGCCTCTTTAAAATCCGAAATTGTATGAACATTGAGGGAATGGTGCGTCAACTTGCTTTGTTTGAACCTCCTATAGATCCAGCCATGTTGGTTAAAGCCGCTGCAGCCGGGGTTGATATAGGAAGCGTATTAAATGAAATAAATGGCCCAATGCCTCACTATAAATTCAGAATCTTAGTACAAAAGGCTACTGAGCTCTGCGGAGAAGTCAAAGCTCTAGGATCCGCGATGCTTTCTGCACTTGAAAAAAAAGACGCGGAACATCTAGCCCTTGTCCGTGCAGAACATGAATCGACATTGTTAAAAATGATAGAATCTTTAAAAACCCAGCAAATCGAAGAAGCTGAAGAAAATAAGGAGGCATTAAGAAAATCTAGAACCATTTCTGAAATTAGGTATTCTCATCATGCAAATATGGTAGATGCAGGAATACATATGGCCCCTGCAGAAGGCGCTGAAGTGCCTCAAATGTCTCCTTCTTCTCATGTAATAATGGAGGACGAAGAAGGTGTTAAGATGATTCCGCATGAAAAAAGTGAATTATCCAATATGAGGGAAGCAAGAAAGAGAGAACAAGCAGCAGAAGGTCTTGAAAATGCAGCAAACATTGCGCATCTTGTACCTGAGGCTGCTGTAAAACCTTGGGGCATTGGAGTATCTTTTGGTGGTATACATCTTGGATCTGCACTTTCTGCAGCTGCTGATATTTCCCATGCTTTAGCTTCAAAATATACTTTTGAAGCTAGCCTTAAATCAAAACTAGTTCAAGCAATCATGAGAACTCACGATCATGTTTTACAGAGTAATACTACAGCTGCTGAAATTATGCACATGGATAAACAAATACAACTAGCCCAGATAAGAAAAGAAATAACCGAAAAAGAACTACAGAATCACAAAAAACAAATCGAAAACTCTAAAGAAATTGAGGAAATAATGCATAGTAAGTACACTAACAAAGAGTTGTACAATTGGATGGTAGGTCAAATATCGGGTCTATATTTTCAAACATATCAACTTGCATATGAAGTAACAAAACGCGCAGAAACTGCCTATAGATATGAGCTAGGCCTTAAAGACTCAAACTTTATAAAATTTGGTTATTGGGATAGCCTTAAAAAAGGCCTTTTAGCTGGTGATAGACTTTATCATGATATTAAACGATTAGAGGTAGCGTATCTTGACAAAAATAAAAGAGAGTATGAAATATCCAAACACTTTTCTCTTGCTCATATTGATCCTGTTGCTTTAGCTCAATTAAAACAGACAGGCGAGTGTTTCATTTCTTTGCCCGAAATACTGTTTGACATGGACTATCCAGGACATTACATGCGTCGAATAAAATCGATGAGCTTAACTATACCATGTGTCACTGGTCCTTATGTTGGAGTAAACTGTACTCTTACATTGGTTAAAAGTACAATTCGTCACAGCAATACTCTCAATGGTGGTAAATATGCCCGCAATCAGGAAGGTGATGATATGCGTTTTACCGATAATAGTGGCTCAATTCAATCAATTGTAACAAGTAGTGGTCAAAATGACAGCGGTATGTTTGAAACTAACCTTAATGACGAGCGTTTTATACCATTTGAAGGTACTGGATCTATAAGTCAATGGCACTTAAAATTACCAAAGGATTTCAGACAGTTTGACTACGATACTATAGTAACGGTAGTTTTGCATATGCTATATACTTCCAGGCCTTCTGGAGGGTTATTGGAAGAACAAGCTAAAGTGGAGATGCAAGAAACTATAAATGAATTTTTACATACTGAAGGGCAAAAGGGATTGGCTGTTTCCTATAGTTTAAGACATGAATATTCTAGTGAGTGGTATAGATTCCTAAATCCGCCGGCTGAAACTCCTGATGGATTACAAACAATGACCCTTTCCCTTGATAAAAATCACTTTCCTTTTATGGTAAATGACAAAGATATCAATATTACAAAACTGGAGATCTTTGCAAATATAAGATCTGATTCACCGGAGGATTTTTCGTCTACATATAACGAATCGACCTTAAAATTCTCAATAATAGAAGGTAATGATGTGTCTGAAGAACCCATTAACCTTGCTTTATGGAATGGCTTGCTGAGAGGGCAAAAAGAGTTATCTTTAGGTAAGCCAGGAACTTGGACTCTTACTGCATGGCTTGAGACAACTGTAGGAACACGGGAGCCAATTGACCGTAATGCAATCGAAGACATACAAATAGTATGTCACTATACCATTTAGTTTTTATGAAGGAGGTTTGGATGATGATATCTGGTATAAAAATAGCTAATAAAGATATTATTCTCATTTTTAATTCTAAAGTATTTTTTATAATCAAAATGAAAATAATATACAAATACAAATTTGATTATAATAATATTTTATTAAATTACTTAACTTTCATTTCTACAAACATTTCACAACAAAAGAAATTAAGTTCTTTACTAATTTGCAAAGGCAATAATGATGGGCGTGGTTTTTGATGCAAGGTATAGGATCATCTAAAATAAACAAGGAGGAAAAACAGAACAAAGATAATTTTAATATGAACAACAGTTCTGGCGCCAATACAACTCAGTCAGCAAGTAATAAGCCTTCTTCAAAATTTCAAAATGATGTTTATACTGTACCTTCTCTATCGCTTCCAAAAGGTGGAGGTGCAATCCGCAGCATAGGTGAAGAATTTTCTGTAAATGCAGTGAATGGAACGGGTAGCTTAAAGGTTCCAGTTTTTACAAGCAAAGGGCGTTCAGGTTTTGATCCAAAGCTTTCCTTAAACTATGACTCAGGTTCAGGTAACGGACCATTTGGACTTGGGTGGAGCGTATCTATTCCTTCAATAACCCGCATAACAGACAAAGGTCTACCAAGATACAATGAAAGAGGCACAGTAAATGATGATGGTGATGAAGATATTTTTATATTGTCTGGAGCAGAGGATCTTGTTCCTGTTTTAGATAACAATAATAACCGTCTCATAGACACTACAACTGTTGAGGACTATGAGATTCATTTTTACCGACCTCGTACTGAAGGTTTATTTGCTAGGATAGAGTGCTGGGTTAACCTGGAAACAGGACAACAACACTGGCGCTCAATATCAAAAGACAATATTACAACTTTATATGGTAAAACTGAAGAAAGCCGTATATATGATCCTAATAACAGTAATAAAATTTATAGCTGGTCGATCTGTGAAAGTTTTGATGATAAAGGCAATGCAATACTGTACAAATACAAAAGAGAAGACACAGAAGGTATAAACGTAAATGCCATAAATGAATATAATAGGTCAGGACGCTCGGCTAATATTTATTTAAAAAAAATTTTTTACAGTAGAAAGACTCCTTATTTTCCCTATGAAAATGAAAATGATTCTCTTGACGAAGATGATTTTTTATTTGAATTGGTATTTGATTATGGGGAGAACTATTATGTTGATATCATTATAAATACAGAAGGTGGTTCTTCTTCTATTGTTGCTCGTCATGAAAACGCCGAAAATGGCTTGAATCCATGGCTTGTACGCCAAGACCAATTTTCAAGCTACCGTTCTTGCTTTGAAATGAGAACCTCAAGATTGTGTAGAAGTGTAAAAATGATTCATCACTTTCCAGAAGAATTGGGTTTTACTGGTAATAACGGCGAATTAATTTCTGTTGAAGATTATGTTGTAGCTTCTACAGATTTTGTTTATGAAGAAAATCCTACAAGTTCATTTCTTGTCAGTATAACACATTCAAGTTATGTCTTGAGACACGAAGATAGTGGTAACACTTATTTGAAAAAATCTCTTCCTCCTTTGGAATTTGAATATAGCAAATCAAGATATGAAAATGTTATTCACACCATAAACGATGAGTATCTTGAGAATTTGCCTTCTGGCATTGATACCAATAAAAGTTATCAATGGTCTGACTTGGATGGCGAAGGATTAAGCGGGGTGCTTATTAAACAGGCCGGAGAATGGTTTTATAAACGCAATATCAGTAGCAGTGATCAAAGCCATCTCTTTTCTACAACTAGTAATAATGGTGATGATAGTGTGGATGGTGATAATGGAGTTAACGCTAGTTATAATAATGATAAAACAGAAGCTAGATTTGCTCCAATTGAAAAAGTAAGATGGATTCCTTCTATTGTAGGTAGAGAAGGAGTTGGTAGTAACATAGGACGATTTCAATTAATGGATTTGGCTGGTGATGGTAAACTAGATCTGGTTCAGTTTGAAACCACAGGCAGTGCTTCTGGGATTTACGAGCGCACGTACGAAGAGAATTGGGACAAGTTTATTCCATTTAGGTTAAATCCTAATGTTAGGTGGGATGATCCTAATCTAAGGTTTATCGACCTTACAGGCGATGGGCTTGCAGATATTTTGATTACATCACATCAGGCTTTTACGTTCTATAAGTTGGTAGGAGAAGAAGGATACGAATATGCTAAAACAATAGCTCAATCTTTAGATGAAGAAAAAGGTCCAAGGGTTATTTTTGCAGATAGCAATCAATCGATATATCTAGCTGATATGTCCGGAGATGGATTGACAGATATTGTTAGAATTCAAAATGGAGAAGTATGTTACTGGCCCAATCTTGGATACTGTAAATTTGGTAACAAAGTGATAATGGATAATTCTCCATGGTTTGATAATCCTGATTACTTTAGTAACCAACGCATAAGGCTTGCAGATGTTGATGGATCAGGTCTAACAGATATAGTATATTTGGCAAGAGATCGTATTCTTATCTACTTAAATCGCTCGGGAAACGGGTGGAGCTCTCCACAGGTTATAGATAACTTTCCTATCGTAGATAATCTATCTTCCGTTTCTGTCTTGGATTTGTTGGGAATTGGAACTTCTTGTCTTGTTTGGTCTTCGCCGTTACCTAGAAATGCAAGAAGGAACATAAGGTATGTAGAGTTAACCGGAGGAGTCAAGCCCCATATTCTTGTCTCTGTTAAAAATAATATGGGTGCTGAAACCAAAATAAAATATGCTCCTTCTACAAAGTTTTACATAAGAGATAAACTAGAGGGCAAACCTTGGATTACAAAACTGCCTTTTGTGGTTCATGTGGTAGAAAGAGTTGATGTATATGACCATATAAGCAAGAACAAGTTTATCACCCAATATTCATATCACCATGGATTTTTTGATGGTGTAGAACGTAGCTTTAATGGGTTTGGCATGGTAGAACAAAAAGATACTCTTGAGTTTGATGTTTTTAAAGATGCTGTTGATGATGTCAATGTTGCCGATTCATCGATAACTAACCTTGATAAATCATCACATGTTCCTCCACTTGTAACTAAAACATGGTATCATACTGGTGCCTATATAAGAGGAAAGCATATAGAAAAAATGTTTGCTGAGAAAGAATACTATCCTTATTATAATTCTTCAAAAGAAGAATTAGGATTAAATGATGAACAGCTGCAAAAGTTTGATGCTAGACTTTTAGATGATACTGTGATTCCTTTTTCTTTGACAGCTAAAGAAGAAAGAGAAGCATGCAGAGCTTTAAAGGGCTCCGTTTTAAGAACAGAGGTATATGCTGAGGATAGTTTACAGGGAAAAAGCCTCAATCCGTATGTTGTATCAGAACATAACTACAGTATAAAAAAACTTCAGTCTATTGCCGGAGGCAATCGCAATGGTGTTTTTTTGGTCATGCCAAGGGAAACTGTAACATATAATTATGAACGCAATCCTAGAGATCCTCGCACTCTTCACAACCTGACAATAGATGTGGATGAATTTGGGAATGTTAGAAAAGCCGTAAGTATAGCTTATGGACGTGACCCTGAATATGTGGATTCACCAGATTACACGGGACCCGAACTTTCCGATCAGGTAAAAGATAAGCAAAAACAAATACTTTCTACCTATACAGAAAATAATTACACAAAACTTTCTGTTTTACAAAATGCTCTTGGAGAACAAGAATATGCATATATAGATTTGTTAAAATTACAAGTCCTACAAAACGTATATCGAACTCCTGTTTTATGTGAAACCAAAGAGTATAAACTAGTTGGATTAGCCCTCGATGATGACAATAATGCACCGGGTAATTTGGAAAACAATGGCATGCGATTTGATTTTGGATCTGTAAGGGATGCTCTTATGGTAGAGGAGGGTTCTACAATTGAAAAAAAACTTATAGAAAATAAACGTACGCTTTATCGCAAAGATGATTTAAGCGATTCTTATGATTTGGGAGTTAGTGGTAGTTTGAATCTTTCGTATCAAAGTTATTTCCTTGCTTTTACACCTGAGTTGATAGATGAAGTTTATGGAGATAAAGTTATAGACTCTATGCTTTCTGATGAAGGGGGTTACCTACAGTTTGAAGTAGATAATAACAGTGAGTATGCTGGATGGTGGTGGATACCCTCTGGTAAGATCTTTTATTCACTGGATCCTTCTCACACACCAGAACAGGAATCAAATGTTGCAAAACAGCATTTCTATTTACCACATAGGTTCGAAGATCAATTTAATATTAGCACTTTTATGCAGTATGACGAGTATTCTTTTTTATTAAGAGAAACTCGCGATATTTTAGAAAATATTACTCGTGCTACTATCATAGACTATAGAGTGTTACAACCTTCACTCATTACAGATCCTAATGGTAATCGCTCTCAAGTAGCATTTGATGTTTTGGGATTTGTAACAGGTACTGCTGTTATGGGTAAGGAAGGTGAAATCAAGGGTGATTCATTGGAAGGATTTGATCCTAACATGGGGGCAATAGATCCATTGGCTGAACCACACACCTTACTATTAGGTGCTACTAGCCGAATGATGTATGATCTTTTTAGATTCAAGAACAGTGTCCAATACCAAGACGAAATTGCGCAACCAAATGTAATTTCGACTATATTACGAGAAACACATGAATCAGATCTTTTGCAAGGCCAGCAGACAGAGGTACAATATACATTTTCTTATTTTGATGGATTTGGACGAGAAATTCAGAAAAAGATTCAGACTAAACCCATTGAACCAGGAGATCCAGAACAGGATGAAGGTTGGATTGGAAGTGGCTGGACGATTTTTAACAACAAAGGCAAACTTATAAAAAAATATGAGCCTTTTTTTGATATTTATCATTTTTTTAAATACAAAAAGACTGAAGGTTTCAGCCCCACAATTTTCTATGATCCAGTAGGACGTGTAATAGGAACTTTATATCCCAATAACACGTTCGAAAAAACACTGTACAGTAATTGGTTCCAAACTTCATGGGATTTAAATGATACCGTATCTGAATCTGATCCCAGAGATGATGCTATATTGGGTGATCATTTCAGAAGGTTGTTTCCTGATCCAGACGATTACGAGTCATGGTTTGATGCAAGGATAAATGGTCAAATGGATACAACTGGTAATCCATTGGAAGAACAACATGCCACGCAAAAAGCCATTTTGCACGATAATTCGCCTTCCATATCTTATCTGGATTCACTAGGCCGTGGATTTGTTGTAGTTGCAGATAACAAGGATGCAGGTAAATACTCTACACAGACAGAATTAGATATAAAAGGCAATCTTCTCTCAGTAACAGATCCGAAGGGGAGAAAGGTTGTATTATACAACTATGATTTGAGTGGAACTCAAATGAGAGAATTAAGTATGGATGCTGGAGTACGATGGATACTAAATGATGTGCTTGGAAACCCTATATATCAGTGGGACAGTAGAGGATTTCGCCGTCGACTAACTTATGACATATTGAGACGCCCCCAACAATTATCTGTAAGAGATGCCAATGGTAACGAGTTTTTAGCAGAGGAAACCATATACGGAGAATCTAAGACAGATTCAACTGCAACAAACCATCGTATGAAAGTTTGGCAAGTAAAAGATAATGCTGGAATTGTATTCAACGATGAATTTGACTTTAAGGGCAATCTTGTTCGTAATAGTCGTACATTATTAGCAGATTTTAGATCTCAAGTGAATTGGAATTCAGAGACACAATCTGAACTAGAAGATGAATCATTTACAAGCAGTACAATTTATGATGCTCTAAATAAATCTATACAGGTTATAGAACCACATAGTAACAGACCCAATTCAAGGATAAATGTACTTCAATATTCATATAATAAGGCTAATTCGTTGGAACAAATAAATGCATGGTTAAATCATGTTGATGAACCGGCTCAATTACTCAATCCTAGTACCGCTACTCATAATTTTGTTAGAGATGTCAAGTACAATGCTAAAGGCCAACGAAAACACATAATATATGGTAACGGTATCATAACCTCTTACAGATATGATGAATTTACATTTAGATTGATCAACTTGGTAACAAAAAGGGGGAATGAGGACTTGCAAAACCTATCATATTTTTATGATCCTGTGGGTAATATAACTAGTATTCAGGATAATTCTCAACAAACAATATTTTTTAATGGACAGATTATTGAACCTCATACAGAATATGTTTATGATCCGATCTATCGTTTGATAGAAGCAAGAGGCAGGGAACACATGGGGAGTGCCTCACAACCTCATACTACATGGAGGGACGAATTTAGAATTTCTCAAACACATCCAAACGATGGACAGAAGATGCGAAACTATTCTGAGTCTTACGAGTACGATGAAGTCGGAAATATTCTCAGAGTGGTTCATAATACTGTTGATGGTAACTGGATCCGTGAATATCTTTATAATGGACTTAGTATTACCGAGCCGGGCATTAATAACAATAGATTATCTGAAACAATAATTCATCCTAATGCTACTACACCTATAAATGAAAGATATGTTTATGATAATGGAAACAATGGTGAACATGGTAATATGACTACAATGCAGCCTCACTTATCTCGAATTACTTATAACTTTAAAGATGAAATGATTTCTGTTAACTTGGGTGGAGGAGGTGATGCTTTTTATATATATGGCCAAGACGGACAACGGGTACGAAAGGTACATGATCATATAGGATCATTAGTAGAAGATAGAATCTATATCGGAGATTTTGAAATCTATCGTAGAAATAATGCAAATGGATTAGTACTTGAAAGAGAAACTTTGCATATAATGGTTAATGGTAAACGTATTGTTACTCTTGATACTAGAACTGTAGGAGAGGATGAATGTACAGAACAATCCATACGCTATCAATTCGACAATCATTTAGGTTCATCATCTTTAGAGCTAAATGAGGATGGTAACATTATTAGCTATGAGGAATATTATCCATATGGGAGTACATCATATCAGGCAGGAATAAACATATGTGAATTAAATTCTAAAAGATATCGATATATTGGAAAAGAAAGAGATGAAGAAACAGGATTAAATTATCATGGAGCCAGATATTATGCATTATGGTTAGGTATATGGATAAGTTGTGATCCATTAATAAAAAACCAGGCACTTAAAACGTCAAAAATAGAATTAATTGATATACTGAAAGCACCTTATAAATATTCATATAATAATCCGATAATTATTGTGGATTATAGTGGTTTTGATGGTGAGGTAATAGAAGATGAAGGTCCAAAGAAAACAAATTCTCAAGAAAGTACCAATGTTGGTGATGTATTATCAAAAGGCTTTTCAGATGTGGTAGATGAAGCCAAAAAAAACCCAAGTCTAACAAAATTACCTGGTGACTTTTGGAAGAGCCTAGATAAGCCAACTAAAGCATCGATATCGAGCTTGGGTATTGCGGGTTACGTCTTACTTCTTAACTTAAATAAACCTGAATTAGTAAATCTTGCTTTACCTCTATCATCTCATAAATGGTCCCCTTTGAAAAGTTTCAAAGTGCTTGACGTAGAAGATCCAAAATTTGAAATTGAAACGTCACTTGATAATCCTTTAAATCAATTAATGAGTCATAGTAATCATCCTCTAGATTCTCCTCCTAAGTTTGGTGCCGGTTATTCATTGACTCCTACATTTTCGGCAAAAATGCAATTTCAACCTAATGGAAAGTATAAGTTAAATTTTTCCTATGGCGGTGGATTTCAGCGTCATGTATATCAGGGGACTATGAAATTTTCACTGACACATGCATTAGAATATGACACCACCAATGCTGCTAAAAAGGATGAAATTCCTCAACTTTCACAAAACCTTAAGGCAAGTTTTAGGTACAAGTCAAATGCCTCTGGTCTGACATTTTCTGCAGAACTAGGCCTTGGATTAAATACTAAATTTAATTCACAACAAAGTATATTCTATCGAAATCAGGACAACAGTTTGGTAGAAGTCAGACGAACACTTCCAGCTCATGAATTTACTAGTGGAACTCAGCAGGATAATTCTTCCAAAATGGATCTTAGTTTTAAATTGGGAATAAATTTAAAGTGGTAATGAGATTTCCTGGCTCTGTTCACTTAAGGAAATCTTATAGCTTGAAGATGTCCTATCTCTTTTATGAACACCAGAAGCAGGACACCTTCAGAGTATGTTTGTTATGGTTTGTATTTGTATTTTTCAGGTCTATCTCTTAGGAGAGCCTCTGAAAGACTATCTTGTTTTATCAAACGAAACCACGTATCGATTTGGAATTGGATTCAGGAATATCATCCTCTAAAGATATCATCCAAAAGAAAGAGAATTTCAGAATATGTTG
>JBBRRF010000023.1:0-11233 GCA_038200885.1 Candidatus Nitrosocosmicus sp. | reverse complement strand
AGAATTAATTATCTTTTATTTCTCCACTGAGGATCAATATTTACTTAATAAAAGAAAAGGTCATTTCAAGAATGCCATTAAATCGTTGGTAAGTGTTCTCAAGATTCAGGAATTCATGTCTGTTCTAAATTCTTTATATGATGCTACCACAATTAAATCTGAAGAACAAAAATTACTCTCGATACACCTAATAGATGAGGCGGTTATTCATGAGAAGTCCATATTTGACATCCTCAAAAAGGAAGACAAGTTTTCAATTTATGTTTACTATGCCTCACTAAATCATATTATACTGGGAAATTACAATACGGCTATTGAATACTGCGAAACAGTGAATCGAATGGATACTGCTTTTATTGATGCTTGGATTAACAAAGGAACGGCGCTTTCCTTGTCAAATCGAGATATAGAGGCACTACAATGTTACGAAGAAATCATCGATTCTATTGATAAAGATAAAGGCCAATTTTTCATTGTTCTAAATAACACGGCCTTGTTACTACAAAAACTCGGCCGACATAGAGACGCAATAAAACATTATGAAACAGCTTTAGAAAGAAATCCTTTTGATATTAATTTTCTACTGGGTATTGCAAAAGCGTATAATGATTTAGACCTTCCCGACAAGGCAATAGAGTATTATGACACAGGACTTGAAAATATAAACAAGAACAAGGTAAATAATTATTACAGTGAGTCCATTTTATTTGATAAATTTGGAGAATTAAAAAATTATGACTTAACATTGCCCAACGCGGCACAATTATACTATAACAAGGGCTACTCATTGCAACTAAAAAAAAGATTATGAGAATGCACAGTTCCATTACAAACAGGCTTCAATAATTGATCCCCAATATGTAGAGGCATTCATTAATTTATCAAAATTGGAAGCTGAAAAAGGACAATTCGACAACGCATTTACTTATCTGAATTCTGCACTATACATTCAAAATATCAAGTTTTATCCTCAGATATTTTTTAACAAAGGAACAATGTATCAAACCCTAAAGAAATACCTCGAAGCCTTGAATTCCTATGACATTGCACTTATGTATGACCAATTCAAGTTGAGCGCCTTATTCAACAAGGGCTTGATTTTAAAAATATTCAATGAAAATGAATCTGCATTATTTTGTTTTAAAGTGGTGCATGAAATAGATCCTAATAATACCGATTGCATTTCAGAATTATTTTGGTATCATACCAAGCTGGAGAACTATAATCATGTAATCCCATTGGGAATATTGCTTTTAAGAACCAATCAAGAACGACAACAAGTTTGGTTTAGTCTGGGACATGCATTAATGCAAGTAGGTTTTTTCCAATCCTCGTTGTATTGCATTGAAAGGATACTTACAAAGACATTATCAGATCAAGAAACATGGTATATGAAAGGATTACTTTTTAGTTCTATTCGGGATTTTTCAGGAGAGTTGTCATGCTATTTTGTTTCCAGTATAATTAACCACAATCACAGGAACACTAATTTGAATACCATGTTATGTTTGACTAATCTAAAAAGATATGATGAGGCAGTTCTTAGTAACAAGAATTTACAAAAATTATCCATGTTTTCAAAATCTTTTCATGAAATTACAGATCGACAAATTAGGACATTGTCCTATTTTGATACAATATCGTATAAAAATAGGGTATTGTTGGATTTTATAAATATAAAAGCTATAAAAAATATTTTTGACGACAAATATCCTGAATTTGCGGTTCCTCGATTAATGGCATTTTTGCTGATTAGTATAAAACAGCTACTAGGAAATTAATCGGTTTAGATCGATGTAAACCCGACTTTTTATCTGAATTTGCTTTCCTTAAAGGATATCATAAAGAAAACCAAACTATGATCAAATGACTATCCAACAGATTCTATCCAGTTCCCGTCAAATAGGCTAACAGATCAAGACTGGAAAAAAGGGTCACATGGAATTTATTTTTTCCTCAAATATGCATATTTATATTCAAATAAAATATCGAAATATTGTAGTATATCTATACCAAGTAAACTAGGCATAGGTTTAAGTTTTTTTCCATCAGTTGTTTGAGATGATGATATACGAAGATAATCCAAAGGCATTGGATATTTTCCTATATTAGAATTAAAGATGATATTTGCTTTAGGTATTTTATAACCGTTAACATTTCCTCCTAGTCCAGCATATTCTCCATCGCGTAAGATAGAGTTTTGTGAATCAAGTTTGCTATATAGTTCGGTTGTAAATGCATCATACCAGTTCAATTGAGTTTTACTTGCACCCGTATCAACAAGTAAACTTACCTCGAATTGATGACGCAAATACGGTAAATCTATCATAACTATAACAAAATAACGATTATCAGGGGGTTTTTGCGGACAAGTAATTAGCAAATAATATTCTTAAAGAAATTCAATTTCTTTATCTCTTATAAATTGTATAAATGTATGGGCAGGCTCAATATTGTTATCTTTTAAAATCTGTAATAGTTTTCCAATATCTTTATGATGATATATTTTCTTATTTTTTATAGCCACCGATTCATTTTTATGGTTCTTGTAGATTTCGTCATAATTATCTTTAAAATATTGAAAATCCTTTTCATATTCTTTTAATTGTTCTAATTCCTTATCAACAACAATGCTCATATCATATTATGGATTACTTTCTATTTAAAAATATTATTTGGATTTTCTCAAAGTAATATAATCATCCTTATCTTGTAATTCAATTTCCTCCTCTTCTTTCAACTCAAATGTATCTTTATACCTTTATGCTATTAATCTCTATGACAAGGATTTTGAAAGAGCCCATGAAACTTATATTTGATCCAATCGGAACTTTTGAACTCAAAAAACAATCTCGAACCTTGCTTTAACTAATAGTTTATTGGATACTCCTCGCCATATATGTCATCGAATAAAATCCCGAACTCATTCTGGCTTGATAGACACATCATATGACCACATGGGCAAACAATTCTCAAGTTTATGTTTGTCGAAAAGATTTATTTGATGAAACCACGATTATACGGTATGGATTCGAGTCCCAATGTAGGAGTTTATTTTACCATATTTTAGAATGATTTCTTAGCATAGAAAGAAGCATATAACGCTCTTCCTAGCTCTATACTAGGTATGAATTAAAAATTATCTAATACGTTGCTATCATAACGATTCATATTTTTGAATTTTGATAACTGACAATTGTAATAAAAAATCAATACCTACCAAAAAACATTGTTAGTTAGATATATAATGTAATTTATATATATAATAGATGTTTGTTATTATACTAAAATGCCATTTTGTATAATAACAGGTTTCATTATTATACTAAAGTATAATTGTACAAAATTAAACAAATTACTTAACAAGGTATAACAAAATGGATACACTTGCTTTTACTCAGCCTTTTGGAATATTTGTTAAAAATACGGCGGATGAGGTTACATTTGTTCCAAACAAACTTCCACCAGCAATTACCTATGATGAAAGTCTAATATCATTAATCGCAGAGGCAAGCTTAGAACTCGGTAATTTATCCGGAATAGGTCTTATAATTCCGAATCCACACTTGCTAATAAGACCTTATTTAACACAAGAGGCGGTATTAAGTTCCAAGATAGAGGGCACTCAAGCTTCGATATTAGATATATTCCGTTTTGAGGCAGGAGAGCGCATACTCAAAGAAGAAAGAGAAACAAAAGGAATCGATGAAGTAGTAAACTATGTAATCGCTTTGAACAAGTGTTTAGAGAATGTTAAAGAAGACAAGAAGGTGGACATAGAAATGATCAAGGACGCACACAGAATACTTATGGAAAATATAGTCGGACATCCCATGTTAAAGCCTGGCGAATTTAGAAAAGTACAGAATTGGATAGGTAAGCCAGGTACTAGAATAGAAGATGCTACATATGTACCCCCACCACCAGAAAAAATAAATGAACTTCTAGTAGATCTTGAAAAGTTTATCCAGAATCCTCCTGGTAGAATACCCACTTTGGTACAGCTTGCAATGATACATTACGTTTTTGAAGCTATCCACCCTTTCATTGATGGGAATGGAAGAATTGGACGATTAATAATACCAGTTTTACTCGCCGAAAGAAAACTACTTGAGCAGCCTTTATTGTATCTCAGTGCATATATAGAACGCAATAAAACTGAATACTATGCATTATTGCTTTCTGTAAGTCAGAAAGGAGATTGGATTAATTGGATAAGGTTCTTTCTTAGAGGAATAATAGTTCAATCTAGAGATGCCACAAATAACATACAAAGATTACTGTCATTAAAGACAAAATATGAACAAAAATTAACCGAAATAAGAGCACCATATAGTATGATAAAAACAGTAGAATATCTTTTCTCAAATCCAATAATCACTGTCTCGGGAATAGCTAAACATGTCGGCATAACATACCCCCCAGCTAAAAGAACTATAGAAAAGTTACTGGAAATAGAAATATTAAAGGAAAGAGATGATGAAAAGGAAAGAGGAAAATCCTATTTTGCACATGAAATTTTATCAGTACTCACAAGTCACAGATGAATAGCATTTTATAAAAAAAGTGAGCGATTAAATACCAAGTAATTTGATTTTTATAATTGACAGCATTGGAAGCGACTGGTTATCTTTAAAAATTAAATTAAATCTTTTTATATAGATTATGGATTGCTTATTATACTAAAATGCCATTTTGTATAATAACAGGTTTCATTATTATACTAAAGTATAATTGTACAAAATTAAAAATTGATAGCTGATTTATAAACCGTCATTCTCATTAAATTGGATCAGAAACATTGAATGTTACATCTTTTTGATTTATTGTATATTAATTACAATTAAACCAAAACATTTACATAATTAATAACTATGTTTTATCTAGGAGAATAATAGCAAAGTATTTAGTACATATTCTAAAAATTTAGCATCTAGTTATGCCTATTCTCCGAATAGAAAAATCTGCAATAAAAGTATATTATTTGAAATATCATCACCAATAACGTGCCGAATCATATCCTGCAAATACATTATACAGAAATAATTTTGACTATTGGAATGATAGGGTTTGTATTAAATTCTGTAGGTTCAGCATCAGCCCAAACTGCATATGAACTCCGAGAACAATATGGCGAACCACCATATCACTATAAATCACAAGAATCACCTGAACAACAACAACCCTCAACTACAAGTAGCCAAGCTCCTTCTCAAGGGGGTATAGATTCGTTGATTACTACACTGAAGAACGATGGTGATATTCTCAAGGCTGAGATAGCAAATACTAATTTATTCAAGCAGGTTTGGTAGAGAATTTAATTAACAAAGTGCATTATTATGAAGGTTGAGTATCAGCTTGGGGTGGCGGTACATGGGCTTACCTCCATGATGTACAGGATGCATTACTTGTAAAGATTAAAGAAACTGGACAGGACGGCTTTACTGTTTCGGAACAAGTCTCAATCGATTCATTTGCTACTAATGCAGCCCAGAGTAAAATGGATCATCCAACTACTAACATCTTTGAATAATTTACAAAATAGTAATGTCAAAATAAAAAAAGGAAGATCTAGTTCTATGAATCCGTTAAGGATGACTGATTAAAACCTGTCGTCAATTTTTAATTTCTCTTTCAATTTCTTTTAGATTATTAAACTAGTAAGGATGTATATCATCCTGAGATCACGTGATCTATGGAATCTTAAACCCATGACTAGTAGACATGTGAACAAATCCCAATCCAAACCTTTATGAAAAGAACTTATTGATAATAAAAATTCGATGGAACCCACGTCCGAAAGGCGTAGATTCGAGTCCCAAACTTCGTCTGGTTTTTTATTGTTCAACTTATCAAGTTCTCGTTCCTTAAGAAAAAAAGATAGAAAAAAATATTGCAGAATTGTGTTAATAAACTCTAATAATTATTATTTGTATTGTTATATGTACATCAAATATTGACTATGCGAAGCTACAAGTCGAATCAAATGGCACTACGTTACCGATGTTACCAATAGTAGATCAATATTTGTTATTCATTCAAACTTTTTTCTACAGATTAATGCAATCATGGAGGTACCCACAAATGTTGCAGTCCAGTACAACCATAGATCGGTCCACACTACAGATAACAATGCAGGTGCTAATGAGCGAGCAGGATTCATTGACGCTCCAGATATAAAAGCCAAAAACAAAATATATAATCCAACAATACCTCCGATTACAATACCTCTGAATCCTTTCAAACCTCTAGTATAAACTACAGTCAATATTACCGCCATCAAAAAAGCTGATGCCAAAACTTTGATTCCAAATATTAGAGGTAAAGGATATGAATAATTTGGCGCATTAGCCCCTAGGTTTACCTCTCTGCCTATTACAATACTTATGAAAAGACTTGCTAATAAAGCACCAATAATCTCAGCTGAAAGGTACAAAACAAATAGCTTTTTTGTGACGTGCTTTGTTATCAAAAACCCAACAGATACAGCAGGATTAAAATGAGTCATAGAGATTTTATCAAAAAGATAAACACCTATTGCAACACCTACAAAAGGAGCAAATGCAATGAATGGTAATCAAGAATACCATTTAACTTTGCATCAATAATTACCGAACCAGTCGCTAAAACAACAACAATAAATGTCCTATGAGTTCTGCGATAAATTTCTTTTGATTAGCAGTTAGTTTGTCAACTACAGATTCGAAAGTAGATTCCTTTGACAAGATTTTTCAATTGTTATTTGGATATCTCTTTAACTGAATTACATAAAGGGTTACTTTAAATTAGAATTTTACTGTCTTTGGTAGACTCAATTATTTCCAATACTCTTTTTTCAATTTCATCTCTTATTTCTCTTACTTTCTCTATTGTCTTGTCTTTTGGATCTTCAATACCCCAGTCTATAACTTTTCGTAAAAATAATGCAGGACAGTATTTATCGTCCATACAACCCATATTGACTATAGTTGTTGCATTTCGCATCATATCTTCTGTCAAATCTTTAGGCTTTTGACTGCTGATGTCTATTCCAACTTCTTTCATGACATCTACTGCAATAGGATTGATTTGAGAAGTTGGAACTGTACCTGCACTAACCGTTTCGTAGCGTTTTGGTGCATACTTTCTAAAGAAACCTTCTGCCATCTGACTTCTCCCTGCGTTTTGAACGCATACAAAAAGGATAGTTTTTT
The DNA here is from genome assembly GCA_038200885.1 of Candidatus Nitrosocosmicus sp. GTDB lineage: Archaea > Thermoproteota > Nitrososphaeria > Nitrososphaerales > Nitrososphaeraceae > Nitrosocosmicus. The sequence goes on along the minus strand of JBBRRF010000023.1, from coordinate 4,040 downwards.
TATCATCAGGGGACTTTTTGCCAAATGAAAGTTTCATCTAAATCACTTCTCTTGCTAACCGTCTTACTTTTTAACAGCCTTGATGGAGATACTAGTAATTTGTCTTTTTTCTTGATTTTCTTGGTCTTTGTCTTCATCTAACTCCATGTATAATTTCTCATCTAGTATCTCAATGTTGGTAAATCCAGCTTTTTTAATACTATCGATGTAGTTTTCTTTGGTTAAGGCACCATCAATACAACTGCACCAATTGTCCGTATTGACAGAATCTGCATCTATTTCTCTAGAGGTAATTAAATCTGATATAACCATTTTTCCAACTTTATTAGGTCTCAGAATTCGGTAAATTTCTCTAAATGTATTTTCCTTGTTAGTTGTCAGATTAATAACGCAGTTGCTAATGACTATATCAACAGAATTATCTTCAACCGGTATTTTTTGTTCAATATCTCCCTGTCTGAACTCGACGTTTGTATATCCATGTTTTTCAGCATTTTCTCTTGCTTTTTTGAGCATGTTTTCTGTCATATCAACACCGATGACTTTTCCGCTTTCTTTCACCAAATTGGCTGCAAGAAATACGTCAATCCCTGCTCCTGAACCTAAGTCGACTACGGTATTGCCTTCATCGATATCTGCGAATCTCGTGGGATTTCCACATCCTACTCCTAATACAGAAGATTCAGGAATCAACTTTAGTTTGTCTAAATCATACCCAACAGTCTTTGATGATCCAAATGGAGAAAGGAGAACCTCAGATGTAACACAGCAGTCGCTGGAGGGCATACAACATGAATTAGCGTTGCCATCGATAGCAATCTTTCCATATTGTTCTTTAATCTTTTCCTTTAATCGTAAAGATATATCCATAGTGTAGGTTTACAAAAGAAACTATTTAAGTTGGTAAGAGTAAAATGGTAAAGTAAGTGAAGTCAGGGAAACCAAAGGAAAACAGGCAAGATAGGACCGCTCTGAAATCGAGTAAGCTACCCATACTGGAGGAAAATAATTCTTGCAATTTTCATGGTTATGATGTCGAAAATTTAATGAAAGAAACATCTGAATTAAGAAAGATAATTACTAAGAGAGGAACTCTAGAAATATTGATACCCCTTTGCTGTTCTACTGACCCAGTCAGATACTTGACATTTAGAAAGTCAATGAAAGGTTTCAGCAGTAAAACTCTCGCAATCCGATTAAAGGAGTTGGAAAAAAGTGGTATTTTGAACAGGCAATCATTTAATGAGATCCCTCCACGAGTTGAATATAGGCTTACTCCTAAAGGTCAAGAACTCGTGGAATCGATTATCAACCTACTTCAATGGATGAGAAAATGGTCTGTAAATAATGAATCAAAATAAACTATTACGGGAATGACGCTATATTTGGATTGGAATATTTTAAGACTAGTCCATCTATCTTTGCAAAATCAACAGTTATTGAAATTTTATACACAAGTTTACTACTGTGTGACTTTTATAAACAAGGCTATATTTGATCAATTCAATTTAGATGTAGAAGTAGGATATATAGAGGAAATGATGATGATAACCTTTAGAGTATGATACTTAGGTCAAACAATCTCAAAATCTATTTGTCTTTTGTTTTTGTATTTTTTTCTTTATTCTTGATCTTAAATATTGTTTATACAGAATTAAATCAAAATATGGAGATTATTGCTGTTGCACAAACTTTGGATAATCTGACTCTGTCCAATTTGATTAGTCAAGGGTCACCCTACTACGGAAATCTCAGCGCTCCATTAGTGGTTGTAGACTTTAGCGATTTTCAATGTCACTTATGCAAAAGGTATGTGGATAATACAGAACAACAAATCAACTCCTCATATGTTCAACCAGATAAAGTAATCTATGTATTCAAGCATCTTCCAAATAGAGGACTTGATTCTAAAAACGCTTCGTTAGCAGCACAATGTACAAATGACCAAGGACAATTCTGGGAATTTCATAAGATTTTGTATGCAAATCAAGGTCCAATAGATTCTGGCTGGGTTAATACAGAAAACTTGGAAAAGTTTGCTTTACAGTTACCTGACATCAATATTACTGAGTTTAACTCATGTTTTGATACTAAAAAATATGAATCATTTATAGACAAAGATATTGCCTTGGCAAATTCTCTAGGATTTACTGAAACTCCATCTTTTATAATAATGAACAGCGAGGGTTCAGTTATTGAAAAAATACAAGGTCCAAAGCCTTTTCCAATATTCAAGACAGTTATTGAAAACTTGGAAAACAAGATAACTAAGAATTAGATGTCAAGACTTTTTGCATTCAAAGTAGTATATGGTTCAAATCCAATTTTGTATATTGGATTAACCATTCTGGTATTCACTGTCTTTTGGATTTTTTTTAATGTCTTTGATGAACTGCTATATTTTTCTCCGATACTTTATTTTTATCTACCAAATGACGCTATAGTCGGATTCGTTTTATCTACTTTCAGTGCACTGCTTCTGGGAGTTGTTGTTTCAATGAACATTTACCTATTGAGAAATTCAAGTATTAGATTAGATAAATCATTAATTTCAAGTTCATTTTTGACAATATTTTCTAGTACTTGCGCCAGCTGTTCTTCGATTGGATTTGTAATAATTTCTACTTTTGGGAGCGCAGGCGTAATTGCCACTGCCTTTCTTACAAATTATCAGATTCCACTAAGATCACTTGCAATTGGTATTTTGATTTTAGCTCTATATACTGTTTATCGTAGAACTACAAACAGTTGTTCATTAAATAATAAGGAACATGACAATTCAAGATGAAAGTAATCCATCTGGTTTCAGTACATCCTGAACAAGGAACATAGTAGTGTGTCGGTAAATTAAAATATCAAATATCACTCAGCGAGAGGATGCTGATAAAATATAGAGATCTTATATTCTTTTTTTCTTCTTTCTAGCAGGCTTATGTGAAATTGGTGGTGGACATCTTGTATGGCTATGGTTAAGAGAAAGAAAAAGAGTAAGATTTGGACTAATTGGAGGTGTTATTCTCTTTATTTACGGAATAATTCCAACACTTCAGCCATCTAATTTTGGAAGAGTATATGCAGCCTACGGCGGTATTTTTGTTGTAATGGCTACATTTGGGGTTCGATTATTGATAAAAAAAGACCCGATAGATACGAAATCATAGGAGGAACAATTGTTCTTATTGGTGCTGCAGTGATATTTTATGCTCCTAGATAGAGACCATAATAAAAACATCACCTAAAATTATAAATCTAAAAATGTTTTAAAGAAATGTAAAGAATCAATGGATGGGTTTATACACTTTTATTCGATTTTATAATTTGATGGCTATCATTTTGGAAAGGATAATTCCGCAAATTGATGACTTTCTGTCCTGGAAAAAAATACCACCCCATCCTACTTTTACGGCTTCAAATAAGAATTAGACTCCCTGTTTTTATGATAAGGGTTCGAGTCCCACTCCCGGCGTTCAAAATTGAAGCATAAGTCTTATGTTCAGTTTTTATCAAGTTCATATTCTCCATTTTCTAAAGTATTAAGACATTATATCATTAAAATAAAACCTTCAAGTGGAGAGAATTTAAACAGAATTTAAATGAATTATATAATTGGTTATACCTTTATGTATCGGTTAATTAAACTTGTAAAAGTAATAAATCATAACATTTCATAATTATTTATTGAGTTAAATCAACAATGCTCTTCTGAATTACTTGCTTGGCTTCATTTGAAATACTATAACAATCAAGTATTTTTTTTGGGCTCCTAATCAGTCGTTTCCTGAATTCGGGTTCACTGGCTGCCTTAAGTAAAATCTCGCTTATAACTTCAGCTTCTATATTGATAGAACTCAAGTAGTTCCCCAAGAGGATTTGTAATATATATACTTTTACTATTCCACTCTTTTTTATGAACTGGTAAGCTAATAGACATGTGTCACCCCTCCTGCACAATAAACAAAGTGAAAGGAAATGATTATTGTACAAGGAGAGGTGTACCTAGAAGAATGGCATATAGCCATATTAAGGAATGAACAAGAATT
>JBBRRF010000022.1:0-11266 GCA_038200885.1 Candidatus Nitrosocosmicus sp. | reverse complement strand
GAATATGTTTATTCCATCAAAATGGAAAACATGAAGCAAGAGCTGATGCTAAAAGCGTCGCTATATAACAAGTTTTTGTCTCTTTAGACAAGACGTTAAATAAAGATTATTTGTAATCAGGATGAATCATGCAACAAAGCACCTATAGTATATATCAATCCTCCCAAAAAATATCTATAACAATCATTTTTTGTACCCTCGTTTAGATGATTGTCTTTTATGGGGCTGTCTTCATTCATAACCATAGTTAGTAATTATTGATATAAACATTCTAGTTGTGCTTTACAAGTCTAAAAAATATGGGGTGTAAACTGTGAGAATAAAATATGCATTCAATATTTTGTTATCAATCAACACTGTCAAATTACCCTTTCAATTTCTATAAATATAAGTAACTTTGTTAAGAATTCTATGAGTTCTTACAATCTTTTCGGGATATTTGCTATCCATAGTCCAGAATCTTGTCCATTAAATAATACCAAAAATAAAGAGGTTTTTAAAGAGATCTTTAATAAATTGCAGTCAAACTCTGAAAAATATGGAGTGAAAAACATCAATGGATTCTATATGTCTGTGCTTGAACATGAGTGGATTATTATGCTTGAAGCAAACAGTGCTCATGATATCGAACAACTCTGCATTGATTCAGGTATCTCTTCATTTAATACGGTGAAAATAGTTCCTTTGAAAAATTATCAAGACGTTGTAAGCAAACTTACCTGATAATTAATAAATTACATAGTTTTTTATTTTTTGTCTTTTTTATATATTTATAGAGAACCGTGCTACTATAACTTGATATTTTTTGGCTAGTGCGAATAATTTTGGAATAGAAAAGGGAAAGGGCGATGTAGCAATAAAATGGATAAATGAATTTATCATAAAGAACAACAAATCGTTCAAAATTTCTATTACAAATAATCAATTACATACCTTAAATTTTGGAGATTTTGATTTGGTGGAATGGAGTGGTGATTGGAGCATAGCCAGAAACGTCCTAAAAAAATCAAGTACAAAATTAAATATCAAAGTAATTGAGGCTGGATATCATAAAAAACATAACATCGTTGAAGCATTTTTTGGAATGAGCCAAGAATTTTGCAAAGTTTATAGTAGTGGAAAATTTGTTGGGACATTGATTCTTAAAAGAAAATCGGGCAATTGGATTGTAGATAAAGAGAAACGTGGATAGCTAATGATCCATCTTATTTTCGCCATGAATGTAGACTTTATTATGATATTATCAGAAAGACACTCTTATCCCTTCATTTGTAATGTTTATATCTTTATTATTTGCATCGACCTTATCGTGCATTATCCACTTTTGATTCGGAAGAATAATGTAGTTTTGCGTAATTGTAAGTTTTAGATCATCAACGTAAAAAATTCCGCTTACTAGAATCGTTTTTTTATCTAGGATTCTGAATTCAAATACTATTTCACCAGCTTTATCAACAATCAACACATGTTGCAGATCTGATTTTTTTATTATCAGATCTGGGGAACAATATTTGCATACGTTCTCTACGACTTCAATTACTAACTTATTGTTGGGATCGACTATATCAACCGAAATAGACGGATTATGTGAATCTGATATTTGTTCTAATTTAAATAAAGATTTTTCGTTATACCCTATGCTTCTTGGACTATTTGATATAAAGTTATTACCAATCAATAATGTAAAAGTCATGTTAGATATGTGATCCATTTCGTATCTATTTTATTCTTCTCATTTAGAAATTGCATATACATTTAAAACTGTTCTAATATGCTCAAAGATTGTGTCACTAAAGAGCGATATGGCGATTGGTGTAATTGGGGTTGGCATGTTAGGTACTGGGATTATAGAACGATTAATAGAATTAGGTACTAAAGTGAATGTTTACGGTAGGAATAAAGCCAAACTCACATATTTTCAGGACAAGGGCGCAAAAATATTTAGCGATGCCCGAACCTTGGCTGAACAAAGCGATTTAATAATAACATGTGTTACTAATTTTGAATCATTAAAAGAAATTCTGTTTCAGAATAATGGTGTAATGAACTGTAGTAACAAGGAACTAATTATTGCAGATTGTACAACCGTCAATTCTGATCAATCTTTGTACTGTTCAAATCTTATAAAGGAGCGAAATGGATTTACGTTCCTGAGCACCCCGGTGATGGGTGGACCCAATGACGCGAAAAAGGGGGAACTTATTTCTCTTGTTTCAGGAAATGAAACCTCTTTTAAAGAAATCCGTCATGTTTTGGAAAAAATTTCCAAACACGTATTTTATGTTGGCCAAATCAATGGTGTTTCTAATTCCATAAAATTGGCACTCAATCTAAATATAGCCATAATTACATTGTCCTTGTCTGAGGGATTAATTTTAGCCAAACATAGTGGGATTGATCCAAATCTCTATTTACAAATCCTTAATCTTACTAAGCTTAAAACTGGAATTAGTGAGAGGAAAGGTCAAATGATGATAAATAATGATTATTCGCCTTCTTTTTTCCTAAAAAACATGTTAAAAGATATAGATTTAATGATGGATGCGTCACAAGACTTGCGGCTGTTTCTACCCATGACCTCCCTATCACAGCAGCTTTTTAGGGCAGCTAACAATAGCGAGGATAGAAAAAATAAAGACTACTCGGTAATCTACCAGTTTTTGGAGGAGCTAAACTCAATGAAACCATCTCATGATAGATGAAAAAATGTTAAATTAAGAACTGTCATAGCCATATTTTTACATTCTCTTTTTATTTATCAAAATGTTGTTCAGGCGGTTATGCCTGTTTAGAGTGGGGGGGGGACATCGCATTCATTCTCGCTTTTTTCTTTGGATTATTCGTTTTTACTGGTATGGGTCACATGTATATCGGGAAAGTAAGGAGAGATGTTGGTTTTTCTGTCGTTGGGTTGGCTAGCTTACTCGCTATTTTTGTTTTCTTAATTTTTGCTATCGGCTTAATCAAATATTGACCAATTTTATGATCTTTGCACCAACCAGTATGTCGCACCAAGAATCAATGATGAACTAATGCCACAAAATAGTATAGATTCCGAATCTTTCTACTCTTCTCTTGTATGACTACGTCACTTCTGTTTATCTTTGGATTAGTATATTTTGTATTTTGGATAGTCCGCCGTAGATTCAAACCGATTGGTTAAAAAATCTAGCAGACATTTTGATAAGGAAGGCAATATATAATAGTGCTAGGCCGAAATTAACGTATTTCATACAATCGTCAGTAAATTCTTTTGTAGTACTTTATTGCAGATTTTATGTATCGTCATTAATATAATTTAGTGAATATGGATAAAATACGATACTAGTAATAGCACATAAAAACTCGATCAAAAATTATGGCATTATATGGGGAGAAAACCCTGAATTTCTCGCAATTATTAGGAAAACTATATATCATTTAATCGCGCTATTATATTATATCTTTATGCGAAGTGTTGACAGTAGTGAAGATCCTTTTGTAAAAATTGCATCTCTAATAGGAGGGGAAGAATATCATCATGTTGCCCAAGCACTGTTAAAGACTGAAGATTCAACTGACGAAGAAATTGCTATCGCAACAGGTCTTCGAATAAATATTATTCGAAAAGTTCTATATGATCTTTTTGGGAAGGCTCTGATAACGGGTATTCGCGTTAAAGATGAGAAAAAAGGATGGTTTGTGTATAGATGGAGAGCAAAGAGAGATAATGTAGATAATTTTATTGACAATCAGAAGAAGAAAATATTGGAAAGATTACAAAATAGACTTGAATATGAAGAATCATCTGAATTTTACCATTGCGGTAATTCTGCTTGTGATAGAATAAAATTTGATTATGCAATAGAGTTATTCTTTAAATGTCCTAATTGTAAAGAACCGTTGAATATGGTAGATAACAGTAAATTGAAAGATGCTTTAAGGTATAAAATAGAACAACTTAGTTCAGATACCGTAAAATAACAATGTCTTATTTTATTTTGATATTTTTATAATATAGTATTATTTCGCCATTACTTTTTTTTTGTATTCGTGACAACTTTATTTTTACACTTTCATTTATTGTCTTGTAGCCTTCTCCACCCACTAATGATATCGCCTTTTTCCCACCAATTATGAGCGGAGATATCGTGATTATTATCTCATCAAACAAGTTATTTTTTATGATAGACCAGTTTATTTCTCCTCCACCCTCAACTAAGACATTTGATACACCCTCCTTTTCTAATTGATCAAATAATTTTTTCAAATCCACCTTTTCTCCATTGTCTTCTCTTCTATCCTCTCTATCCTCTTCTTCTTCTGTTCCTTGGTCTAGCACAATTATTTTGAGACCTCTTTCCTCCAATTTTTTCAAATTCTTAGATGGGGCTTTTGAGGTTACCACCACTCTGGTTTCAATTTGATTTGCTGTTTTTACAATTTTGGAATGAAGGGGAATTCTAGCTTTGCTGTCTATTATTATGCGAATAGGATTTTTAGTACCTTTTTTATTCATACCGTATCGTATCGTCAATAATGGATCGTCGTTTATAACAGTCGAAATACCTACCAAAATTATATCTGCTTCTCTTCTTAATCCATGAACACGTTTGAGATCTAATGCCGATGAAATTTTTGTGTCGCCATTAACAGTCGCGATTTTTCCATCAATGCTAGTAGCCGCATTTAGTATTATTTTCATTCGTCGCTGATACCTTTATCTTATTGATGTTTTTTCCAATACAAAATTACCATCAATCATAACTGCTTTTAGTTGTCTCTCAGTACATCTGTGTACAATTGACATGTGGGGATCATGAATCGGATATAGATCTAAATCATATTTATCAATAAAAAGCAAATCTGCCTGAAATCCCTTTTCAATACTTCCGATATTTAAGTTAAAAATTTTACCACCATTTACTGTAGCCATTTTTAGTACCTTCTTTGCATCCAGAAATCTGGTATTCTTTTCAACCGCTCTTTGACTCTTTATGAGAAAATCCATTTCTCTAAACATATCTGGAGAATTAAGCATAACATTATCTGTTCCGATACCTAATTCAAAATCATATTCTAACATTTTTCGTATTGGTACAAAACCTGTTCCAAGCACTCCATTGGCTCTCGGGCAAATGACTATTTTCTTTTTGTTCTGATATAATAATTGCAGGTCTGAGTTGGATGGATTGGTAACATGAATGTATATGTCAGGGTTTAACGTACTAACGGTTCTTTCAATTTCAGTCTTTTTATACTTTTTTACAGATTCCATTACTGCTGTTTCGGCCTCTGCAGCATGTATTGCTACCACTGGATCCTTCCTATGACTTTTCAATTTAGTTTGTCCTTGTCCATATTTCATAATTATTTTATTATACAGCCGTAACATTTCATCAGTATTTTCGTTTGCACCACTAATGCCAAAGCCATCGCAATTCTCAATTATTTTACTACCCTGATTAATAATATCGTTTTCTTCTATCCGGTTTGGGTTTCCTAAAGTTTTACTCTTTGGCCTGATATCTTTACCATTTTCTAGAAATCTAGTGGTAGTACTTGTTTCATCATAATTCACATTAAAATCAATCCTTCCCAGTATGATCTTCTTTATAGGTATATTTTCTAAAGCATTTTGTATGAGGATTATTCCTTCTAGTCCTCCCTCCCTGAAATCCACAAAGGTAGTTATTCCCTTATGTAGCATTGACATTGCTGCATTTCTAATCATTTGCATTAACTGGGAATTTGGAGTTCTTTCGAGTATTGTCTTTTTAATACCATACTGTGGATGTATTCTTTGATTTAAATCCAAACTAGCAGAGACGTCTTTTCCTATGGAGTCTCCTATATGAACATGAGAATTTATTAATCCTGGTAGGAGAATAAAACCTTCTGCATCAATAATGTCTATTTTATTATCCTTGTCGACTAAATTGTTTATTGCATTACCTTTTTTTTCTGGACTTCTTTTGGATGTGAATACATCTTCAATCGTTCCATGTTCATTAATTAGTATAGATCCATTCTGAACTATTTGTAGTTCCTTACCAAACAAAATGTACGCGTTTTTTATTAATGATTTTTTCAATTCGATTCAAAAACATTTATTATTTTTCCGCTTCTTCTGTAGGCTCTTATTGAATCAAGCGATTTGGTTGCTTTCTCTGCAGCTCTTCTTGCGTTAAGGCCATTTCCTATACCGCAATTCAGCTTGATTCCAGTTGAACTTGTTAAAAAATTAACTATTTCTGCTATTTTTTTTATTTGAATATCGTTTTTTGCAACAATCATAAAATTATCTCCACCCAAAAAGAAAGTCAAACTTTCTTCCTCGAGGAATGAATCTGATATTGCTAAATATAGTCTCATTATTAAATTGGTGATTTCATAGGTTGAAAGATTTTTAGCTATCGAGGTAGAGCTATTGACGTCTATGTGTAATATTTTTAAATTGTTATGTCCACTATGGTTTTCTAATTCAATAGTTTGTTGGCCCTCATGTACCTTGAAATTTTCTTGTATACCATAAATATTTGGAAAGATCATGTTTTTTGGATCTCCTTTTATATCGTATATTGCCTTGTCAGCTTCTAGTGGGGTTTTTCCAGTCCCTATTGTCATTGATATCTTTATGTTTTCATTTTTTTTCGAAAGTCTGTCATGGATTTCTTTATGATCATGTAAGCTAATTTCATTTGTCACTGCAATAAACTCATCAAATCGATTAGAAAATACTAATCCGTTTTTAGCAGAAAAACATTCTTGAAGATCTGCATACATTTTTGACTGCAGAATTTGTAATGCATATTCTCTGTCACTACCTAGGGTTAGAGTCCATACACCATAACCCTCTAATTTTATTACTGTTATTTGACAAACCAACCTAATCTACTATTTTTATATCGTTGCTTTTCATTTTATTATTTCTTATTTTTCTTAGTCTCTTTTCCATCTCGATCGCAGTATAAACTGCATGATGAGATGTGGGGATTATTCTTGATTCGGCTTGCTCAAATGTCATATCCGGCCCGGTGATCCCTAAGGATATGGGTTTATTATATTTTAAAGAAAGTTCGCAAAGTAACTTGACTGTGCTATTAGCTATTACTCTGTCATGACTGGTATTACCTTTTATTATTGCCCCTAGGGTCACTACTGCATCAACATCCTTTTTTTGTAGAATCTCTTGTACTATAATAGGCATATCAAATACTCCAGGAACAAAGCAAACGTAGGTTATTTTTGATGAAAATTCCTTTGCATATTTCTTGGCCTCACTTAACATAGCAAAGGTTATTTCATTATTAAATTCTGAAACCACAATCCCAATTCTTATTTTCATCTCTGTTTTTCGAATGATTCCGCATAGGTTATCAAATCTTTTGCCTCGATGATTACTAGATTGTTTTCTTTTGCATATTCGACTGCATCTTTATACGATAATGCTTTGTAACTGTGGGGATCTAACATCTCACAAATAGTTGTGACGTTCGTCATATTGGCAATTTTCGTAAGAAAGATTGACATCTCTGTGTGTCCTTTTCTTTCATTGAGTAACCCTTTCGAAGAAATTAGGATAGGTACATGTCCCGGTGTTCTAAAGTTGCTACGAAACTTTTCAATCGTTGCCTTCTGATCTTTCTGATAATCACTCAAATCATTACAAATATTTGCTAGTGATGAAATGGTTAAAGCTCTGTCACGATCAGTTATTCCAGTGTAAGTGTTAATGTGGTTTAGCGTAACGGAAAAAGATGGTCTGTCACCGTATGGTGAGCTGTTACTATTAATAGAAGAAATGGTTTGATTCGTGGGTCCAAAAATATTTAGTACATCGTAAATAAATGGCAACCCCAATTTTGTGGCTATTTCCTTTGATATCGCGGTGCATATCAACCCACCAGCATCCTTTCTCATTGTAGCAATGTGTTTCGGAGATATGTTATTAGAAGATACGACCATGTCAACCTCGTCTTCACGACCATCATCATCATGAATCAAAACGAAATTTCCATTCTTTAACGAAGTTATGGCTTCAGATATCCTTGTCAATTATATTTTTTTATACTTTAATGTTAATATATCTTACTATTTTTCTTGTTATTACCAGAAAACTGGTAGATATTTGATATATATCTTGATAAAATGTCTACCTCTATGTTTACCGCATCCCCTGTCTTCTTGATTCCCAGTGTTGTGTTCTCCAAAGTATGAGGAATCAGTGCTATTTCAACAATACTCTTTCTAACGGTTACAACAGTGAGACTTATTCCGTCTATTGCTATAGAGCCCTTTTGAGCAATAAGAGGCAATAAATCTTTATTTAATATTTCTATCTTAATTTTACTTCCCATGTTCCCTCTTTCTAATTTTTTGATTATGCCAGTGCCATCGATGTGACCTAGCACAAAGTGTCCTTCCAATTTGCCTCCCAGGCTTAGGCTCCTTTCAACATTTACTTTGTCTCCTATCTTTAAATCAATAAAATTAGTTCTATTGATTGTTTCATCAATGACCTGAAAAGTGGCTTTGGAATGGTCTAACTTCGAAACAGTCAGGCATACTCCATTTATTGATACACTATCTCCAATTTTGATATCCTTTGGTTCTGGTAAAACTAGGGTAATTTCGATGTGGTGATTCGCTTTAATATCGCTCTTTTTAGTCTTTTTACTTTTGTTTTTTTCTATGTTTTCAATTTCACCTAAAAATTCTGTAATTCCGGTAAACACACTTTGTAATAAACGAAAATATAATTTGAAGATTGTTGAAATACGTCAGATGATGATCCTGATTTATTTTCTCTTAGATCGAGTCTAAAATTCTTTTGGCCTGTTTGTAATGTACCGCGTCTATCATCTTCCCTTCTAACTTTACTGCGCCTGCACTATTATTTTTCGCGCTGTCTAAGGCTTGTACTACTTTTTTTGCCCATTCGATGTCCTGGTTTGAAGCACTAAACGCGTTGTGTACATGCTCAATTTGGGACGGATGAATAATGCATTTTCCATTATAACCCATTTTTTTACCTAGGTCAAGATCTTTTATCAAACCGTTATGATCATGAATGTCTTGCCAGATGGAATCAATAGAGTCGATGCCTGCAGCTCTGGCATCTACAGGTACTTTTGCTCGACCATACATAAAACCAACAAAGGTCTCTATATCCTGACTATCAATTTTCATGTCGTGTAAGAAATCAAAAATGCCAAATACCAAAGTGGTAATTCTTGGATCTGATTTAGCTATATCAAATGCATTAACTACTCCCAACGCAGATTCAATAGATGGAATTATTTTAATTATCCCTCTTTGAATGTTTTTTGTACCCTCTTCTTTTTCAATTATTCTTGAAATTTCTGCTATTTGTTTGTCATCATCGACCTTTGGAATTACGATTGCATCAATCCCTGGGGTGATTACTTTTTTCAAATCTGTAACCATCTGATCAGATGTTGGGGAATTGATTCTTACCGCCAGGATTCGCTCCTTGTTAGCATCATCCATCTTGTTAATCTCTTGAATTGCGCTTCTTACACTTTCTTGTGCAATTTCTTTATCTTCTTGGGGCACAGAATCTTCTAAATCATAACAGATTATATCCGAATTTATTGTTCTAGACTTTTCTAAAAATCTCTGATTATTTCCAGGAATAAAAATTAGACTTCTTGATCTTCCCACAATATACCTGTATTTACAACTGGATATAAAAAAATTAAAGTTTTTGTGGATTGGTTAAGATCTTTCCTATTTGTTCGGCCCCAGCCATCATTACATGACCTTCCACCATATTTGAGAAAGGCAACGTAGTATGGATAAGTGGCTTTAATTTATTTTTGCTCGTCCAATAAATGACCTGTTCTAATTCTGCTTTTGTCCCTTGAGTGGAACCAAGCAAGTTAGTACCTTTGAAGAATAAGAATCTCAAATCTAGTGTAGAATCATAACCTGTTGTAGCTCCTGTAGCAACGAGGGTGCCTCCCATTTTTAACAGACCAACTTCTTGAGGGAAAACATTTTTTCCAATGTGCTCAAACACCACATCCACACCTTCCTTCTTTGTAATTTCTCTTACTTTCTTATACCAGTCAGACTCTCTATGATTTACAACATTATCTGCGCCAAGTTCCAGACATTTATCCATTTTTTGTTGGTTTCCTGCTGTGGCAATGACATTACAATTATACAACTTTGCGATTTGTATACCAACCATGCCTACACCACTTGTTCCTCCCATGATCAATACCGTTTGACCTGGAATTATTTTTGCCCGTCCAACAAGCATATGCCAGGCTGTCATTCCTACCATTGAAATGGCCGCAGCATCCTCAAAGGATACATTTTCTGGAAGTTTTGCCACATTTACTTCCGGCAAGTGTGTATATTGAGCGAAACCTCCCCACAGCGGACCTGTTTGGAATCCCCATATGGATCTCTCTTTACAATCATACTCTCTTCCCGCTGTACAGTGCTCACATATTCTACAACTCATATTAGAATGAGATACGACTCTGTCGCCGACCTTGAACTTTGTTACATTTTCTCCTATCTCAACTACTGTTCCTGCTACATCACTTCCTGAAACATGAGGAAGTGGTGTTTTAACCGGATCTCCCCATATTGCCCATAAATCATTGTAATTATATGCGGCCGACTCAACTTTTATCAAAACTTCATTTGCTTTTATTTTTGGTACGTCGATGTCTTCAATTTTTACTACTTTAGTAGGATCTTTGTTGTACTCTCTAAAAACAGCTGCCTTCATGGGTAGAAGATATTTTAAAACCTTATTATAGTTAACTCAAAATCAGAGGTTACTAAATAATAACCCTTAAAACCTAAACAAAAAATTTAGAATTTATTTCAAAACTTATCTTCTATTAATTTTAAAATCCCTTTTTGGTTGTTGAATTGTAGAAAGTATTTGTTTTAATTCATTATCTGTTATTGCTCTATTTAATCTTCCAGTAGTAGCTGCGTTTAATAGATAATTTTCAACAGCTGAAGCAATCTCGGGCTTGACCATCTTTACATTCATAAGTCTTTGTCTTGCCTCGACATCCAATAACATAGCTAGGGCTTTTTGCTTCATTGCTTCAGCTTCAGCTTGTTGCCTTCTAATTTCATCGTCAGAAGGCTGATGAGATTGTGGTGGGCCAGACATGCTAGATCCTCTATGCGTATCTTTCTAAATCTTTATTAAGTTTAGATATCTCTTTAAATATTTCAGTGGCTAGTCTGTCAACTCTTTTCATACCCTCGCTTGATATTGATCTGCCTT
>JBBRRF010000021.1:0-11675 GCA_038200885.1 Candidatus Nitrosocosmicus sp. | reverse complement strand
TGAGATGATAAAAACAAACATTACATATTTCATAAACAACTTTTACTAGGATAGATTAAATAGATACTAAACAAAAGTTTGAGAACTATTCTCGATAAAACAACATGACTATTCCGTTAATTATTGAAAATTCTTTTAAGCATGACTGAACTAGATAGGAAAAACTGCAGGTGCTGAATCATGAGGTAATAACAACAAATGATCATCTTATCAAATCATGATCAATTGAAAAAATCATGTAAAAATAGTTTAATCAGTAAAGATCGTCTTAATGAGAAGAGGAACTCGAGTGCCATTAATAGGGGATTGTTTGACTATCCATAAAAATGAGCAAAGAAATAAAAATACTAAAGGGATAATTCAAATATACAAAATAATTTAGTTTTCTTATCTATCTGAGTTAATTTAAGTTTTTTTAATATAATTTGAACAATATTCAAACCATAAACATTTTAAGTACATTTACTAAATATACAAATACTAAGTTTCAAATGTCGTGATGTAGGGTTTGATTGTAATTATGCGGTTACGGGGGATAATGATGCAGAAATAATGAAAAAGGTTATGGAACATGGAAAAAGAGATTATAACCTAAATTCGAATGATTTTACACCATCACTAATAGATAATATAAGAGGTAAGATGCAGAGTAGAAGACAATTAATAAAACACATCTACTTTATTGATTTAAAAATTTTAAGATACATGAAAAATTTGGGTTTTAAAATGTCGATGTTTCGTTATTAAATAATATGAAATACATCGGTTGTCGATTACAAGCATTCAAGTAAAGCCGTTTATTAAAATCATGATTTATTTAGTATCGGAGAGTGAGATTGTCTTCTTTTAAGGTTCTTGATAACCCTAATGATATCACTAAGGGCTTTACTCAGTTATTCTATAACGCTGTGAACCGTTTAGATGGTTTTGGAATTACAGACGGATCACCATTGCTTTTAGAGTCAGAAGTAATTCACGGTTGTATCAGGAATTTAAGAAATTTGGGTAAAAAAGTCAGATATATTACAAATATAGAAAATGCAAACATAGAAAGTTGTAAGAAGATATCTGAAATTGTTGAGTTACGTCACTTAGATAACATTCAAGGTGGAATAATTATAAATGATTTTGAATATTTAGGCCTGTTAGAATCAAGAAATGATGGCCCCGACTCCAGTCCGATTCATATTTATAGTAAAAACAAATGGCTGGCAGAACAACAGAAACTTATATTTGATATGTTGTGGGAAAAGGCGATTCCCGCGAAGATTAGGATTAAACAGATTGAGCAGGGACTTGAAAGAGATGTTTGTGAACTTATAACTGATGAAAATAGCATCATGATAAAATATGAACAGGCTTTGAATTCCTTAACTAAGGAACTATGTATTTTTTACTCCGTATCAGATGAGGATGTTTCTAATGAATGGATAGGTCAAAAAATTTCAGAAATCATAAAACATGTTTCTAAGAGTAAATCAAAAGATATAAAAATAACAGTAATAGTTCTTACCAACAGTTCTATTAACGGAGCGGCCCCGTTAACAGAGTTTAGCCAAATTAGGCAAGATTATGATATAAGAATAAAATATATAAGTAAAGAATCCGCAAACTTCCCATTATCTAGAGACCGAATGATTTTGACTATAGACAGAAAAGAATTATTTATTTCAGAAATCAAAAGTTTTGAGGAAATATCTCACAGTATATTTGAAAATGATATCAATTTTACAATTCACTCTAATAGTGGATCGGTTGTATCTGTCTATAATGCGATTCTTGAAATGTTGTGGAGTCAGGATGAATTATACAAGAAATCAGAAATGGCAATTACACAACTGAAATTACAAGATAAATTGCAGAAAGAATTCGTTCATAATTTTGCCAACGGATTGAGAAATCCTATACAACCGATACTAGGGTTTTCCGAGATACTACTTGAGAAGAAAGAGGATTTCAATAAATATGGTGATATTCTCGACATAATAAATGCCTGTGCACAAAAACTTACCAAACATGTAAACAATATGATTGATATCACAGAAATAGAAAATGAAACCTTTCTCCTAAATAAAGAAACTTTTGATCTAGTGAAATTGATAAGAGAAATTACTAAACAACTCAAAAAGAATATCTTATCCATTACCAAGAAAAATTTTAGCATTTCTACGAATGTTGATAGCCTGATGATATATGCAGACAAAAACAGGATGAAATTCACGATTGAAAACGTGATCACTAATGCAGTAGACATACCAGATTCTAATAATATTAAGATCTTTGTTGAGACGACTAGATCAAGTAGTAGCCAAAATGATGACAAAAATCAATATTTTGTTACTGTAACTATTATAGATGATGGAACTGGAATAGATAGAATGGTTCTTCCTAGATTGTTTTCAAAATTTGTTGCCGATTCTCGAGATGGGTTGGGATTGGGCTTATACTTGGCTAAAAATATTATCGATAGGCATGGTGGAGAAATGTGGGCCGAAAATAACGAAAATGGCAAAGGAGCAGTAATTCGATTCAGTCTCCCAATATCTTAGTTTTAATCTAGATATCAAAATACACACAATGATTATTTTGAGATTTGATTAAACTTGTAAACTCTTAAATATACTTTGGCTTATCCCACGACTACCAAGTTTCATCGTGGATTGAGTAAATTTCGGTGCAGGATACATTTTAGAGGGGAATTCGTGTTCATCATCTAGATATAAAACGCTTAACTATAGAAAAGAACTACGTCGCTGACTACATTGAAATTTTCCGATATAGTAGTCACAATCGAAGTACGAAAAAGGAGTAGATTTAAGTTGGAAGTTCTATTATGTCCCTTCATTTAACATCTTATGGCTATTCAGTTAATTCGTTATTCAATGGAACATTCCCCTTACTTTTGAGGGTTGGTACTTGTTCACCTTCATTATCTTGGCCGTCTGTGGAGTCACCATTTTGTGGAGGTTGTTCTATGATTTCAGTTAAGGGAACAGCGGCATTATTTCTACCGTCAGAGAATGATAGAGGAGTGGTATGGTCTTGTTCCAGAGTAGGTAGAATTCCTGTCTCCTGGGAGCACACGATCATTCTTTAGTGATACCGGTCCACTTTGATGAACTTCGCCGCATCCACTATGTGTTTTCGTTGTATAGTCATAATCGCAAATCTGGCGAAATCGCAACTCTATTTGCTCTGGATCACCAGGATCTACTTCACTCCAAAAACAGGACGTATGATAAATTCCAGGGGGGACCGGCGGCTTCCGTCCAACATTCTGTAGAACTATTGAAACCTTTAGATGGAGGCAATCCAAATACATTCGAGGTAATAGACGGACTAAAAATTAGTGTCACAACTGAACAATAGGGACGTAAGAATCGATAATTTATTAATCCATGTTGCATATTCAGAAATGGACTTTAAAGACTTTTTTCTACCAACTTAAGGTATTTTCAGTCGATAGAAATATAGATTTTTATTTTTTGAAACAAGTACCTTAAGTGTATCAAAGGCCGTGTTTTTCCTATCAGGATGTTCTATATAATACGTTACTCGAAGTTATATTATGTGCTGACTAGGAATTATTTACCTTGATTTTTTCATTATTGGGGGTTTTACTAAAAACATGTTACTATAAAAGATAATGGGCCCAAGGGGGTTTGAGTATGGTAGGTAAAGGGGTTCAATTATTAAGAATAAAACACGATGTAAGTTAAATTTATTGATTATATGATAGCATGAAATCTTTCGAAAAATAAATACCATAATACAATGACCTAGGATTAGCATTAATTTATACAATAAATCTCTTGCGTAATTAGCCAAAACAGCTTTATTTCTGTATACCGTATGTAAAGATGTCCTCTCTTTTTGTTATCCTATGACAAGTTATCCAGAAAACCACGTTTATTCAAATCATTCACAGGCCTTTCGGTCCAACAGTTTGATGCTATTTTTAAAGAAATAGAATTAAAGTTGCTTTGTCGCCTAACTCAAACTATTTAGCTGGGATTAAACAATTTATCATTCTTGATGATTGATTGGCCTTCCTATAACCTAAAGCTTGTAAAACGTGGGGAGATTCTTTTTTCTTATGATCATCTTGATACTTGGGATTCCGAACTATATGTGATGAATAAAAATAAAAAAGGCAAGCCATTTGTATTTCCAGATTCATTCATCCTGGCTGTAGGTTATATACGGTGTTCTTTTCAACTACCATACAGACAGACTCAAGGTATTATCAACGCTATCTTATAGGTAGGAGATTACCTTCAAAATCACCTCCCAGTTATGGTCACATCTGCAAAAGAATCAACAAGATAAACGTCGATATCAAAGGAGGAGTACAAGGAGAGAGCAAGATGGCAGATGACGATTATATCATGATTTCAATAGATAGTAGCGGAGCCAAGATAACCAACAGAGGCCAATGGATGGATAAAAAGCGGAAGTTAAAGGATAGAAAAGGTTATCTCAAGGTTCATGTAGCCGTGGATATAAAGACCAAAGAAATCCTTGCTCTGGAGGTAACAGATGAGAAAGTACATGATGGTAAAATGCTAAAGAAACTGGTCAACAGTGTTTTAGATGGTTCCACCACCACAACTACAGCAACAACCAGCAATAACAGTGAATCAATCAAGAAGAAGAAGGTAATAAGAATAGAATCTGTTTCAGCTGACGGAGCCTATGATTCCAATGCGAACTTTCAATATCTCCAAGAAAAAAGGATCAAACCCGGAATAAAGGTAAGAAAGAACTCTATCGTATCATCAAAGAACAACAGGTTAAGGAATAGAGAAGTGATGCTTCAGTCAAAAGAGGATTTGTTAAAGTGGAAAACAAAAAGAAAGTATGGACATAGATGGATGGCTGAGACAGCCTTTTCGACACTAAAGAGAACGTTTGGTGAATATGTATCTGCAACTAGATTTGAAAACATGGTAAAGGAGATGATGATAAAAGTGTCATTGTATAACATCTTTAGAAGAATATAGATCAACAGAATAAGATGTTACGTTAGAATAATGAATTAGGAAACAAAGCACATCGAATTAGAATATTTCTTTTAATGCAAATGATGATAAGAAATACCCAAATATGTTAATATTGTTATTGTCATCATTAAAAAAGATGATTTAGGTTTGGTAATGCTATTTTTACCTCGCTTGAGAATTGCTAGTGTGCGTGTGGTGGAGGTGCACTACCCTTTGCCAAATCCTCATTGAACGTCCCTGCTGCCTTTTCATGAAATTCTAAATTAGATTGATCTACCTTAATCGCTTGGGGAGGACATACAGATACACATGCCATACACCATATACAATCATGTTCTCTGATTGGATCGGACTTGTCGGTATAATCTTTTCTTTCTTCCTTTTCTGTGCTACCAGTTCCTTCGCTTGTCGTATTTATCATCTCTATTGCAGGAATATCTTGTTCTGTCCTATACCATTGAAATACTTGTACAGGACAGGCTTCTATACAAGCCCCATCTGCAAAACATGAATCCCAATCTACTGCAACCATAGTCCCATGAACTCCTAATCCTACATATTCTTCCCCTCTTGCTTTATATGCATCCTGAACTTCATTGCTGGTGGAGGTTTCTGCGTCAGTTCTCCCCGGACCCCAAACATAGTGAAAGTGTTCATTATCAGAATGGCTATGTTTTCCAATTACTTCATGATTTTTTGGAAAGTCTGGATCTATTGGCATTTTTAAATTCTTTTCTTCTCTTCTATAAAATCCTTTCTTCTATAAAATATATTAGTATATATTGCAATATTTTGCAAACGGAAAATCATCTTTTATGATTCCAACGATAATGATGATAATATAGTCTCTCTGAAAACAGAAAGATTCTTATGGCATCATACCATCCAAGCAGAAGGAATACAAACACCGGTAGATTAACATGGCAAATATGGATAAAGATTTTTAAAGATACAAGATCAATCTTATAGAAAAAGGATCGACTCTAAAATTAGGATTTTAAACCTTTTTAATCAGGTATGATACAAATCTAGATAAACTGATCAAATATCAAAATAATTGTCATAATAATATTATAGATGGACTATTTGAGAGACAATTTTTTCTTGACTTTATAGCAAAATAAAATATAATTGGATCAGTCTTATTAAATCAATTTATACAAGTAGATATAAACATGAATTTTAAAATCAATTTTAACGAAACCATACCTCAAATGATTGACAGATTAAAGAGAGAACATATAGATTTTGAATTAACTTTTAAAAAAATAGAGAAATTTGCTAGCGAGAACGAGATTAAAAGAGCAATAGAAACAATCCAAGATATGAGGGAATCAATAATCAAACACGCTGTTGAAGAGGAGGCAAGATTAATGCGCGTTATAATGCAAAAAGCAAAAGAAGAATCTACAGATTCAATCAAAATTATTCAAGAACATAACTGGGTTGTAGATTTCCTAAAACACAAATTGCAAAATATGGAAGATGAGATTCATCAACAACCACAACAAGAACAAGAACAAGGATTTGAACAAGAAATAAAAAGGCAAATTAGTGAATTTATTACAAATCTGAGAAATCATTTTTTAGAAGAAGAACGAATCGTATTTCCTCTTGCTTTAAAAGCAGATTCAAGTTAAACAAATTAAAAACAAGATTATAACGAATGGCTAAATTTTATTATAATCAACTTGAAGGAAATCTTTTAAGTAAAGATTAAAGACAATAAATAGAAATAAAATGCCTATAGATCAAAACTTTCCCAAAGATTATCAAGTGATAGGAAAACATAAACATGCCGATGGTCAGCATTATCACTATGTATGGGGACCTGGAAAACTTTCAGATGCTGCAGAAAATGAAAATGTGATAGGCGATTACGCTGCAAGAAATGAGGAACTCGCCCCTTTAGGCGTGCATGGAACTATGGTTGCAGTCGATTGGGATTCATGTTTTGCAGAAGGTGCATGTATCGAAGTTTGTCCTACAAAGGTGTATCAGTGGTATAGGACTGATAATGATATACCTGCAATTCAAGCCGCAAATGCTACAAGTTCCGGAAATGGCAATGATGATAGAGAAGGCCGAATAGATTATACAGACAAATCAGATCCTATTAGAGAACAGGATTGTATATGGTGTATGGCCTGTGTTGCAGTATGTCCACCTCAGGCGATTAAGGTAGAACAATCTAATCTAGAATTTCATGAAAAAGCAGATCAAGATTTTAAGGAAAATACATCACTATGAAAATCATATAAATAATGCATATAAGAAAGTTATGGAATAATATATAGATGTCATCATCATCATCGTCAATTGTATAGGAGAATATAGAAAACTTTGACCTTGGATCCTATTGGGAAGAGCACAGAGAAACATTAGATAAACTATCAAAAAGTAATATGCCATCAGAATCAAGTATGTTCTATATAGAAGTGACAGCAGATAAAAATGATGAAACTAGTCATCTTTTATTAAAATATGGCATTATTAATTTCTCCGGTAACAGAAAGGATTTTCTTAGAATTAATGCAGAAATGACGGCTGATTTTCTTTTCAAAAGCGAGGAGATCATTTATAGTAATGGAGTTGAACAGACAAAAAGAACCATAATATCTAATGAGAATGATATATCTGAAGGACATAAAGAATGGTTAAAAAAGCTCCATAAAAAACACTGTCGTCATCAAATAAGTAAGAAATAAAGGGTTTTGTAAGGTTATTACGCGATGTTTCTACGATTGAAATATGTACAAACAACTTGAGCCATTGCTTCACATTCTTAAGTAATAATTCTTTTTTCTACATGGAAAATAATCATCAAAGCAGCCGGTTCTGTCCTTGATGTATCATATAAAGTCCTCCATAACACTTTTCTCAAATCTTTAGTTAAAAAATGAACATGATGTTTCAATCTCGAGATCTTACAGGTCATCTGGTACCATGTATCTTCTCCGTTTGTGGAAACTGGATATTTTCCATGAGTCCTGATTCTATCTGACAGAAACCTTTCAACCACAAACATGTTCCTCCCTTTCCTTATCTAAATTTGCAAAAAAGTGCGAGAATTTCTCTAATTTCAGGGTCTCTTGTAACCCAGATCCAGATATAATAGAAGCTTTGATTAGCATCTCACCCACAATATACCTTGATAACATCCCTATGATATGACAACTTTTGTGGATGGTACTTTTGTATCCAGTTTCATTTTTTTTGGCTAATAATACATGGTTTGTTTGACAAGGAAAGCAAGCCTTTTGGAGGTTTGTCTTGAGAATAAACCTGAAAAATGCACATACAGACCATAGTCGACATATTCTGAAGGTGTTCTGATTCGAGTTCATAAAAGAGACAGGGCATATTCAAGATATAGGCTTGTGGTTTAGTGAGCAGAGTCGTTACAACGGAGTATTATAACCTTAAAAAGCCCTTTTAGAGTTTTATAATATTGAAAGGTTCATAGAAACAATATTTCTGATTTGAATTATTCTGTTCATGAAGATTTTGTTATTTGATCATTCATCTGTTGTACATTATTATTGATTTTAGTAACGAGTTCCTGAATTTGTTGATTTTGTTGATTTATAAAAGCAGTTAACTTGTTAAAGAGATCGCCTAAATGCATACCTTCTCTACCAGTACCACTGCTATCGATTAGACCTCCAAATAATTCATTATGCATATTATGCAATTGCTGATCACTATGATCTTGACCCAGAATTCTAGACAATATTCTAATGGTGTTATCCTGCTCTCCCATTACAGTTAACAATTTGCCTACACTTACAGTAATAGGATTACCCCCTATCTGTTTATCAAGAAATTGTTTATTAAACCTAGCCGTATTAGCAATCACATTCTGGGGAGTCAAATCATTTTTCTCTAGATCATGACCATTATTGTGTTTACTCATTATTATTGAATAAAAAACAAACTATTTAATGCTATATTGAATAAATAGAGCTTTTCTAGAATTCAAAAGCATTATATAATTCTAATTAAATTAAAATTTTTCAGAATATTCTGAATATTTTATTATATTTTATATGACATACTTTAGTAACTAAATAACCTGCCTAATTGTCAAATTTAACATAGATAGAATCACCTTCAATTTTATTTTCATATACCTTCAGGGGTAGCACTGCAGGAGGATTCTGTGGTTTTCCATTTTCTAAATTAAAGATGGAAAAATGCAGTGGACAGGTTATAGTTTTTTCCTCCTCGTTTAGAAATCCGGTTGACAGATCGGCATATTCATGAGTGCATATTCTATCAGTTGTATAAATATTATTCTGTATTTTAGTCACAAGAATCTTTTTATCATTGTAATCATATTCAAAAAGTTCACCGTTGTCTAACATATCTTTTTTGCATACATTCATCCATGCCATTACTATATGATATTAATAACGATATGAGTAACTATTATTCTTTTTATTATTATATAAGAGTTAGTAAAACAGCAATAACAACAGCATCGAGGTGATCTGTACCCCGTACCAGCTGGACAGTTTTAGGTCAATTTTAAGAGACACTTTGGAGGATGCATGACATGCCAGGTAGAAGATGGACTGGAGAAGAGAAAGCTAACATAGTACTGGAGATACTGACCACAAGTACTTCGACGGCTGAAGTATGCAGGAAGTACAATGTCAGACCAACCCTGGTTTATAACTGGAGAGCAAGTTTCGTTCATGCAGGTACAAGAGGTTTATCTGGTACAGATGCATCGGATAGAGAAAAGCAACTGGAACAGGAAAATAAGAGACTAAAGGAAATGGTGGCTGATCTAGCACTGGCAAATGAGTTTTTAAAAAAGGGGCGGACAAGGCTATGAGAAAAACCACCTTTGAGAAGTTGCTGATCATGAAAAAAGAGAAAAATATACTGAAAGCGTCTGTACTGTCAGGATATTCCAGAAGTTCCTACTACTACAGACCCAAACAACAACCCGCAATCAGTAGCAGTAGTAGTAGCAGTAACAGAAATCGTAACCTAGGTGATTCAACAGAAACAGAAGCAGTACTACTTGAAACTATAGAAAAAGTGGCATTAGAATATCCCTCATATGGGTTAGAAGAATAACAGTCATGCTTCGCAGAAGTGGGATAACAGCAAACAGAAAGAAGGTATACCGTCTCATGAAGATTGCAAATATTGTCAGGAAAAGGAGCGTTAGAAAGCATGTTATAATGAAGAGGATCCTTACAGTACCGGAAAGACCAGACCAACTTTGGCAACAGGATATAACCTATATCTGGTGTGGACATGATGGATGGTGTTATCTGTTTAGCATCTTGGACTGTTACACCAGAGAATGGCTTGCGTACACATTCAGTACCTTTTGTGGTACAGATGAAGCAATAAAGACGCTGGAAATGGCAGTAATAGAAAGGTTTCCAGATAGAATCATTCCTCTTCATTCTGGTCTGATAACAAGAAGTGATGGTGGCTCGCAGTACACATCTGATAGGTTTGTAGGTGCATTAAAGGTATATGGAATAAGACAGGAAGTTACTGGAAAGAATAGGCCTGACCAGAATGCGTATATCGAAGCATTCCACAAGTCCATCAAGGAAGATTGCATCTGGCAGTACGATTTCCAGACATTCCAAGAAGCCAAACTTATTATCTGCAAGTTTTTCCATGATTACAACTGGAACAGGCCACATTCATCATTAAAGTACATGACACCGAAGGAGTTTTATGCTATGATAAATGGAGGTAATAATTAGATGGGACGCAGTAAACTATCTCTTGACAAGTTGTCCAGTTTGGAGGGGTACACTCCCATATATCTATTGCCAAACGCCTTGGATCCACTAACTATATGGACTCTATATCCGATCGCATTTTTTTATAGATCACTTAATATTCTGATGGTAATAATAAACAGTCAAATCCATGAATTTAATCAATCTTGATTCCAGTTTAATTTCAAATAAAGTTATCCTGATTATATTTTCGGTTATAATTTTAATCTGTATTAGTTTTGCTTTTCCATTATCATTTGGAGTTAACAATTTAGAAGGTCAAAATATCTCTCGAGAGTCTGGTCTTTACAATAGTTCGCTAAACACAGTAGCAACCAACAAATTTGCGATATTAAACTTTGATGACGGTTGGAAAAGTCATTATCAAATTGTTAAACCAATTTTGGACAAATACGATTTCAAGGCTACTTTTTACATCGTATGCAACTATGTAGCAGACGAAAATACAAACGATGACAAACGTATGAATTGGAACGATATCATAGATTTGAGAAATGATGGAATGGATATAGGTTCTCACACTATGAACCATGAGGATTTAGAAGATTTGTCAAATACTGAGATTGAATTTGAAATAGGAGAATCAAAAAAATGCCTGTCCAACCATGGTATAAATGCTACCACATTTGCATACCCGTTTAGCAGTGGAACAGATAATGAATTTGTTATAAATACAATTTCAAAATATTATGACTTGGGAAGAAGTGGTGGCAGCACTTTGATGTTCTTGCACTGTGATCGATGGCCTGACAAATCAGATCAAAAAGACTGCAGTACCTTCAACGAAAATGGAGAATTGAATCCAATAACAAAATATTCTATGTTAAGGTGGGCACATCAAAATGACAGAGGGCCAGATGATCAAGAGATATATGAAAATTTTGTTGAATTT
>JBBRRF010000020.1:0-11820 GCA_038200885.1 Candidatus Nitrosocosmicus sp. | reverse complement strand
TCCATGGTTTAGTAGAAAGTGATATTGTTATCGCATCAATAATTTTACCAAATTGTGTACAAAAAAGACCTGTATTGCCAGAACCACCAAATATCACAAGATTATCTTTTGATTTGAGTGTTGATTCTTGTATTGCATTGAAAGCTGTTAAGCCGGCTATTGGTAAACCAGAGGCGAGTTCCCAATCTAGATCGTCGGGAATTTTTATGATATTTTGTTGAGGAACTATAATATATTCTGCAAATCCGCCGTTTCTTGAAATACCTACCATTCCGCCATTTTCACAAAGCATTTGATGATTATTTATACAATATTTACAAATTCCGTCAAATACTCTATTATATATTATAACTCGGTCACCTTCTTTAATTGTATTGTTTACTCTCTCACCTTTGCTTTTTACAATCCCGGATATTTCAGAGCCGGCTATATGAGGATATGGATTTATCTTCATTGCTGGGCCGTTTTCTCCGTGTATTCCGGTTACAGCATAATAGTCAATGGGGTTGACACTAGTACACTTAGTTTCTACCAGGACTTCATCTTCTCTCATATCTGGTAATTGGTAATCACCAAAGATCAAATTTTCGATGCCTGGCTTATTAAAGAAAAGGGCTTTCATATTTTATTTCAGTGATAATTTATGTATAATATTTTTTTTGATTTCTTATTGTTAATGTTTAGTAAGTAATCATCTTTTAGATTACATCAAAATTTAAAAATACGATGAATAGTAATTTTTGTTAATGAATGCCTATCTTATTTTTATACTAATATTAGTTATTGGGTCTTCGGTAGTTCAAGTTCCTTATGGATATTCGCTTAATAGCAGCAGCAGCAGTTCTACATATTACGAAAAAAATTGTAGAAACGATACCTGTGTCGTAACTACCTGTAACAATGGTCAATCCTGTCATACAGGTTTATCTGAAAATTCCACAGCTAATAACACTCGATCTCAATTGACAGATAAGGGAAGCTTTGAAACAAAGAAACTGGAATTCAAGAATTTTTGGGAAAATTTCTTAAATTTCAATAAGTAAGCAAAAAGAAAGATAATTTATCATTTTTTTGTTCTTAGAGATGAATATAGCGTTACTTAAAATCAGACACTGTTTTCTGATTGGTTTTTAATTATTCTAAATGAACTAAAGTGAAAAGAGTTACAGCAATTACAAAATTTTTTCTTTACTTCTAACTTCTACTCTGGCAACTAATTTCTTATATAGAATAAATCCGCATAATTTTCTACACATTCGAAGGAATCAAAATTATAAACCTTAATAATTGTATTCTTTAAAATCTGTTAATCAAAAAATTAAAATTTTATGATAATTTTATTATTCTATTCATTTTAATTAAAATTTTTAAGCTAAAAAGGAAAAACTTTATAATCTACTGTAAACCTTTTGTGACCGTTGGCAATAGATACTGGTGATACGACGTGGATGTTAATCTGCACAGGATTAGTATTTTTGATGACCCCTGCTCTAGGTTTTTTTGAATCAGGGTTAATCAGGTTAAAAAATTCATTATCTGTAATTATGCAAACTATGACGGGCATGGCGTTACTATCAACCCTTTGGTTTATAGTAGGCTATACGTTAGTTTTTGCACCGGATGTTAATGGAATTATAGGAGACCTTTCATCGTTTTTCTATAACAATGTGCCATATAGTGATTCGGTTTCATATGCTCCTACAATACCGGGGATCACTTTTGCTACATATCAAATGATGTTCGCGGTCATAACCCCTCTATTAATTACTGGCGCTTTTGCAGAACGTATGAAATGGAGTGGCTTCTTTATATTTGTAATATTGTGGAGTCTGGTAGTTTACTATCCATTAGCTCACTGGATATGGGGTGGAGGCTGGCTAGCTCAACTAGGCGTATATGATTTCGCGGGAGGTATAGTAATTCATGTTAGTGCGGGTATGGCGTCGTTGGCGGCAGCCCTAGTTTTAGGTAGACGTAAAGGATTCGGACCCGAAATAATGGTGCCTCATAATCTTCCACTTGCGGCAATAGGAGCTACACTTTTGTGGCTTGGATGGTTCGGGTTCAATGCTGGTAGTGCTTTGGCATCAGGTGCCCTAGCCGCTAGTGCTCTGCTTGCTACCCAAATAGGTGCAGCCACTTGTGCTCTTGTTTGGGTTTGTCTTAGCTGGAAAAGGACCGGAAAGCCTACTGTTAGTGCTGTAATAAATGGTGCAATTTCCGGATTGGCTGGAGTTACTCCTGCTGCCGGATTTATTAGTGGCCAATGGGCTTTCGTTCTAGGCATCGTATTGGGCTTTGCATCCTATTACGGAATTGTATTGATAAAGGAGAGATTAAAGATTGATGATGTTTTGGATGTAAGTTCTGTTCACGGAATTACTGGAATTACTGGGGCTTTATGGATAGGATTATTTGCAAGTAGTGCGATAAATTCAGCTGGTCCAGACGGGTGGTTCTATGGAAACCCAATGCAGCTTGCGATCCAGGCGTTTGGAATTGGAGTGGGCGCGTTATTAGCGTTTGTTGGAACAATAGTAATATTGAAACTAATTGATTATACAGTGGGACTTAGAGTTAAAGAAGAAGAAGAGGACTTGGGCCTGGATATTTCGTATCATCAGGAGGTGGCTTATGAAAAATAGTTAATCGTTCTTCTTATTTTTTATCCATATAAAATTAAACTATTAATTTTTCATAAATTATTTTACTAAAATGTATAGTTATATCTTAACATATTGTTTTTATAGTATTATATTAAATTTTAAACTGATGTCTAATTCATTAGCAAATCACAAAAGAATCGTGCTGCTTTCTGCAACTCTATTTGCTGCTACTTTGTTACTTTTTGGTGCCTATTCATTTAATGGCATAAATGCACAAATACCAGAATCCCTTACTATAAAATTTAATACGGTAACACTTGGTCCATCTACATCCAATCCTATGAATCAAGTATACGCGCTTGTGGACTACCAGATCAAGGATCTCTCTTTATTAAGTTCTGTTATTAATGGTGTGATGACTGTATTTGCACCAAATGGCACATTGATAAAAACGTCTCCATATGCCAATGGGTTTACAGTAGGTTCTGAATCTGGAACTGTACAATTTAGGACGGCTATACCCGACCAATCACTAACAAATGTTAAAGTCAATGTTACTTTTACAGATATAAATAAGACCGAATCACTTTCTAATACTATCTCACAGGATGTCACTTTAACCCTTTGATTTAACAATTTTTATTATTTTTTATTATTTTTTATTATATTCCGACAACTAGATACTATATATTTAATTCATAATAGGGTTTTTATATAATTAATTATAAAATTTGAAACATTATTGTAATATTTTTAATCATGTTATGTCAAATATAGTAAATTTAACAAAGAATGTTTAAATTGCATATCCAACAAAATTAGGGAGGCCTAATGTCATTAGTATTAACGCCATGTCTAATTTTTAGTGCTTGTATCCGAGGTAAAAGAATGTGGTAAAACTACTTGCAATCTTTATCCTACTATTGTTGATCGTAAATATATCAATTTCATCTGTAAATAATGTTCTAGCTCAAAACTCTACTTCTGTTGAAAATCCTACAATATCAAATGAAGATCTATTGCTTTTGAACATTAATCTAAATAGAATGGATACACAATTTGATATCTTATTAAATAAAATAAATAATAATAATAATTCTCTGTTATTCGAACACGCTTATATTCCTCACTCTGTAATTTATCCATCGACTAAACCTATTGCGATTGCAGTTGATGAAAAATTGGCTAATAATTTGGAATCTAACCTAACTGAAATCGGAATACAATCTCGTGCTGATCCCAATTCTCCTATTATTCTTACTGACATAACCAACTCCAAAAACATAATCAGCGATTTTTATTCAAAATTGAAAGATACGCTTTCTGCACAAGATTTTTCAATTCTTGAATCTCAAACCATGTCATATCTACTAAGAGATGCTTCTAATTCATATGGGTTATATTTGAACTCTTCAAAAATTGCCAACGCTGATGCTGTAAACTATCCCATGATAGATTATGAGAATACAAGAGGATTGATAAATCAATCAAATACAATTTTTGAAAAATTAAAATCAAATATATATGACGCAAAATCTAATGAGATAGAATATTTTATCACAAATTTGAATACAATAATAGATTCCAAAAGTGATAATACGCAAGAATTTTCAAGAATAGTTTCTGCTATAGAGAATGATCTGAATGAATCTAATAATATTCATATGCCAAGCACAACCAGCACCGTTGATCCATCACTCCAGGCATATTATGATAACATAGATATTCTGTTAAATAATGCAATTTCCTCCATTCAAAATGGTAATTATCTTGCTGCAGACAAAAATGTATCCTCTGCATATTTAGATAATTTTGAATACCTTGAAGCCCCAATCGAAGAAGTAGATTCCACCTTAATATTGCAAATAGAAACAAATATGAGAGAAAATCTGCGTGCTTTAATCAAAAATCAAACCTCACTTGCTGACATCGAATCTTACATTTCTAATATAAAAGATGATCTACAAGTTTCCAAACAGTTACTAAGTGCCCCTAATACCGCACAGTCAAATAATAATTTTACAATACCATCTTCTTTTGTTACAAATACTGCCAATATTGATTCCCTAAAACAAGGGTTTGGAGTTTACACGGGAGAGAGGCGTTCTATGGGCGAAGCCTCGGAAGATTTCAAGGGTCAGGTTCGTAACGATATAGATACAATCAGACTTAAACTGGATGAGGTAATAGCTGTCTACAATCAAAATGATACTTCTCAAGCACTAACAACCGCTAGATCAGCATATCTTGACAGTTATGAAAATATTGAATTACCCTTGAGACCAATTGATCCAGATTTTACTCTCGAAATGGAGATAAAATTTGCTGAATTACGCAACCTCATTACTTCAAATGTCCAACCTGATGAGATCGTTTCCAAGATTGCCGAACTTAAAAGTGGATTAGATGAATCCGAACGGTTTGTTTCAGGTATCGGAGTAGTTGCACCTGCAATTGCATTTTCCTCATCATTTTCAATTATTTTTAGAGAAGGTTTGGAGGCTGCCTTGATACTTGGTGCCATTTTGACATACTTGGAAGCATCACGAAATGAAAAGTTCAAAAAGCATGTATACGCTGGAATTGTGCTTGCTATAGCACTGACTGCTGCAACATGGGTTATTGCTCAATTTATAATAGAAATATCTGGTGTACAAAGAGCCCTTATTGAGGCTATTGCTGGCATCTCTGCAGTAGCTGTGCTATTCTGGGTCAGCTTCTGGGTTCTAAACAAGATTGAAACTAAGAAATGGATCGAATTTGTTAAGGCTAAAGTCTGGCAAGCAACGACTACAGGTAGTTTTATGGTGTTTGTTTTGTTGTCTTTCTTTACTGTGTATAGGGAAGGCTTTGAAACAGTCTTGTTTTATCAAGCTCTATTTTCTTTTGCAAAATATATGGAGATATACGTACTTGCAGGGTTAGTATTGGGCATGGCTGTAATAATTGCAGTTGTCTTCATTATTCGAAAACTGGGAAGGAAATTACCATTAAGAGTTTTGTTTGGACTTACTATGGCAGTTGGAGCTTTTATGTCGATAACCTTCTTAGGTAATGCAGTACGTGAATTTCAGGAACTTGGGTGGATTTCTACTACTCCTATATATAACATAGTACCGCGATTAGATATTAATGTTGCAACGATGACTGGGATCCACCCAACAGTAGAAACCGTAGTGGCTCAAGTCATCTTACTTGCAATATATTTGGGTGGGTCTCTCTATATTCTGTTTATTCAACCTAGACAACAACAAAAGATAGCCTTGATGAGAAAGTCCGTGGGCGACAAAGATAAAAAGGAACAAAAGGGAGGGTAACGACTTCTAATATTTACTATATTTATTATAAAAAATTAATAGAATTGATAAAGTAGTTATATTTGGTAATTTAATATTCTTTTGTTTGATTGATATATCGGACCTCTATTCTGTTTATAGCAGTTCAGGTTACATTGGTATATTTTTAATCAGCTTTATAGGTAGTATTATTCCATTCATTCCAATCCCTTATTTTCCAGTCTTAGTCACTTCAGCCTTAGATAAAAGTCTGGACCCAAACCTAATTGTTTTAGTGAGTACTATTGGGGCAGTTCTGGCCAAAACAATAATCTTTACCGCAAGCTATTACGGTAGGAACATTCTAAGTAATAAGACAAAAACCCGGATGCTTCCTCTTCAAAAACTATTAGGCAAATTTGGCGGTATAGGAGTTTTTGTGGCCGCTTTAACTCCTATACCAGACGATCTGGTATATATCCCCCTCGGGATTGCCAAATACAGTCTACCTAAATTTGCGATATTTACATTCGCAGGCAAGTTTATTCTAGGGGCAATAATTGTGTGGGGAACCGTATTATTAGGCCGACCAATAATGGATAAATTCATTGTTGTAACAGATTATAATAATGAATCTTCGACCATTTTGATTTCTATATTAACTGTATTACTATTAGCTTTGGTATTATATTTTACATTTAAATTCGATTGGGCCAAAATAATTGGTAAATGGTTTCCTTGGGCTATCGATAATTCTGACGGTAATTCTGACGATGACCACCAAAAAAATAACTAGAGTATCTATTTTGATAACATTTTAGTATAATTTTCTTCACCTAAATTATTTTCTAATGTTTAATAACAAAAAAATACCATATATCATGTCTAAAAATGGATGGCGACTCAAATATTGATTTCAATGTTCTGTTTAAGAAAAGTTATAAAGAACTTGGGATTAATTGGCTTGATAATTTAGAAAATGATGATGACTATCTGACTACTATAATGAAGGATTTTCACACCTTATTTCCAGAGATTAAGGTTGAAAATCCATATATGATTTTGTTGAAAACGATAACTTTTGTCATACAGAAAAATACCTTTGTATTACAAAAGAGCGATGTATATGATTTTTTTATTATGTCATACAAGTTTTTGATAGATCATTTGATAAAAAAACAGGTTAATTCTATTCCATTTACTTTGTCTACTTTCGACAATGTTGTCTTTGAAATTTGTAATGACTTCCTTCATACCTATGATACTTTTGACAAAAATGTGAAAATTCAGTTTCCTAACTTACTTGTAGATGTCCTTTGTATTATATTTTTCAAGTCAGATTTAGATGGCAAAAAGGTATCTCTTTTTCAGTTAAAGACTTACTATGAGTCCAAAAAGTCATCCTTGCTAGAACATGCTTATTCTTATCCGTCAAAAGAACTACAATTTTTGCCAGGAAAATCTATTAAAAATTCAAGAGAACCGATTGATAGTATAGATACTATTAGGATGCCTTTGACTATGAAAAAAACCTACACAGATGTTAAACGAGACAATGCTCCGTCCTATGCTTCTGAATTAGTAAACACTGGTTACATGACAGATGAAATGGTATTAAGATTGGCACAAATTGTTCAAAGAGATCCTGATCAAGTCAATAAATCTTTATCTGTATTGCCTGAGAAAGAACTACAAAAGTTACATGATATTTGTAATAATTATAATAAAATTCTTCGATATGGTAAGCTCATTGAATTAAAAGATTTTAAAACAGAAATCGAATCCGAACTTGGTCGTTCATTATCTGATAAACAAATTCGGCATTCACAAATTTCAATCAAAAAGGTCCAGTTTTATATAGAAAACATTTTGGATGGTAAATTCGAAACACATTTGACCCATGGGATTAATCATGTTAAACATAATTTTGAATATGGTTATAGACTGGTTGGCCTAATCAGTAATACAAAATCCAAGAATAAAAAAAACATTTGTTAAGATCCATACAAATGAATTCCTATTTCCTATTTCAGTTGTCATGATTTTGATACTTGACTATTGAAAAGCGAATTTGTATCATACCATTGCAAGAACAAGATCAACACACATGTTCTTCTAAAATATGAACCGTGTTGTTGACCTGGGTTCAATGGATCAGGGTTTGTGATTTAACTATTAGTGCTAGAAGAGTTCTATGTGTCGACTTTAAATACATGCTAGTCACATAGAACTAAGGTTTCTCTCATTCTCTCATTCATTTTACATCCTTGAGCTTTATGAATATTATTCAGCATCCTTTCATGATTGATAACGATTTTATGGAATTAATTCAACTGATTTCAACATCTTTCTTTGCTGTTGAATACTTTTGTGATTCTTTCAAGCCATTATGGCAAGTGCTCTTATGGGTGAGCCAGAACAGTTCTTTAATTTTAATGGTAATGCCACAAAAGTAAATTTTCTATTCAGTAGTCTATCTAGGTTTATCAGATTTTCTATTATTGGAATGTCATTAGCACAAAAAATTCTATGTGAATTAAAGTCATGATCGATAGCTGGATCAATACTGGGACCATCAATTCCTACTAGATTAATCTCGGCTTCTGCCAGATATTTTGCCGCTGCTTCTGATAGTCCAGGGTTTTTATTGAAATACTTATCCAAAGCTCTATTCAATACCCAATTCGTGTTGATTAAGATGGTATCATTTTTCATAATGTTATAATCTCTTAGATCACCTACTTCGATCTTTTCGTCATCTTCTTTTTCAATTCTTAATACCTTGATATTTTCGTTAATTATCAACCTGTTAAGAGGAATTTTTTCTACCGTATTACCATACTTTTGAAAGTGATACGGGGCATCTACATGTGTACCGACATGTGTACTAGAAAACAATACTTCTGAAGCATATTTGTGATTGTCGAAATTTGACCACTGTAAAATGTTTACCTTTGGTGAATCTGGAAAAACTTGAATAGATTCATCAATTTCCAGTGTTAGATCGATTATCTGCAATAGTTCTCACAAGAGGTTTTCAATGGTCATATTTAGCGTTATTCATAATTTCTAAAATAAATCTGGATTTTTTCTTAATAATTAGATGAAGTTCCCACTTGGGTACATTAAATTTCTTATTTTGGTGAATATCTTTAAAAACAGTACTACGTAACCTTTTAATTAATTCGTGTTTTATTTTTTCTGTTGATAAGACTTGTGTATAACATTAAACTGTCGTTTTATTCCTTCGCAATTATTTTAATACTATTATCTTCAAATTATTCTTCTGTTTATTTTTCTTATGGAGCTTACTCTAAAGCTCAACCCTCCCCAAATGGACCTACAATCAATGATGATAGTCTAACAGTTGAAAAAGTTACTTCCGATTTGACATTTCCAACTAGCATGACTTTTGTGGGAAATAATGATATATTGGTTACTGAAAAAAATACTGGGAGAGTTATGAGAGTACTGGATGGTCAGGTACAAGATAATCCCTTACTTGATCTATCTGTGGCCTCAAAAATCGAACGAGGATTATTAGGGATTGCTGCTTCAAAACACTTGGATGGAAAAATTTTTGTTTTCTTGTCCTACACTGAATCTGGAAATAATGAGGATGGTAGTGATGTTTCCAATAATATAGACCCCTTAGGAAATAGACTTTATCGTTATCAGTATGTGGACGGTAAATTAATAAATCCAGTCCTCCTTTTGGATTTGACTGCAATTCCAAATAATCTTAATCGAACTGATCATAATGGAGGTAAAGTAACAATTGGACCAGACAATAATGTCTATATGATAATGGGGGAAGTTGGAGGCCATAGGACTCAGGCACAAAATATAGGAAATGGTCCAGCACCTAATGGCTTAGGCGGCGTTCTCAGAATTTCTCAAGATGGTGGATTAGTTGATGATGAACCAATCTTTGGTGCTGACTTGCCTTTAGGTGTGTACTATGCAATGGGTATTAGGAATAGCTTCGGTATCGATTTTGATCCTATGACTGGTAATTTGTGGGATACAGAGAATGGTCCTACAACAGGCGATGAAATTAATCTGGTTTTTCCTGGCTTTAATAGTGGCTGGTCCTTAATTCAAGGATTCTCTAACGATGATCTGTTGGGTAACGGGGCAACACCAAATGATCTTGTGAGTTTTGGAAACGGAAAATATGCAGAACCCAAATTTGCTTGGCATATTCCTATAGGTCCGACTGCACTAAAATTTTTGAATTCAGATAAGTTGGGTAAAGAATATGAAAATGATATGTTTGTAGGTGACATTAATAATGGTAATTTATATAGA
This sequence comes from Candidatus Nitrosocosmicus sp., assembly GCA_038200885.1. Taxonomy (GTDB): domain Archaea; phylum Thermoproteota; class Nitrososphaeria; order Nitrososphaerales; family Nitrososphaeraceae; genus Nitrosocosmicus. The sequence continues at coordinate 1,628 of JBBRRF010000020.1, read as the reverse complement.
TTTACTTTAAATGAGGCACGTGATGATATTATCATAAATAACACGAATGTAGGGGGTGCAGCTGCATTAGCTGATAAAAAAGTGGATAATCCCGTTGAAAGTATTCCAATTACTTTTGGACAAGGTTTCGGTGGAATTACCGATATTCAGGTAGGACCTGACGGGTATATGTATGTCCTAAGCTATACAGGGGATTTGTACAAAATATTGCCCACCTCACAAAGTACCATTCCAAAAGCTCAATCTCCATTATCACAATCTAGTGTTGTACCTGAAGGTTCTGTCCTGGTAACAATTAATGGCATCAGCGGTGACAACTCATACGCACCAAATCCAATTACTATAAACTCAGGTGAAACAATTACATGGTATAATGCAGATACCATATCACATACTACTACTTCCGGATCAGACGGCGATCCTGATGAGGGTCAATTGTTTGATTCAGACGCTATACTTTCAAAACAAGCGTTCACCTTGAAATTTGATAATAAGGGTACTTTTGATTATTACTGTGTTTACCACCCATCAATGGTTGGTGAGATTGTAGTAAAATAGCGAGAGCCTCTATACACTTTTGTTCGTATTAATTTATCTATTTGGGTGTTAGATTTTCTGTATTGCTAGAACTTGGAAACAACTTCATTTTTTATATAATAACAAAAACTAAACTGGTTTAGATATGACCATTGGTTAAAATATATTTTAGTATAATACTACTCTTTCAAAGTATCTAAATATCCCAATAATCATTAATCATTTTTTTGAAATAGGAGCGTAGAATGTACAATTTGAAAAATTATAATAAAATTTTGTAGATTAAACTTGAATAATATAACACCGTTTAAATATTAGGTTACCCTAACAATTAGGGTAGCCTAAATAATGTTGTCTGATCAGCGATATTTACTGAATCAAGAAGATAAGAATGCTTCAATTTTATTGAAGGAATTGTTTGATGGATTTTCTTACAAGATTGTAATGTCTACCATTGAAGATTCCAAAACCGTTTTTGAAATTTGCAAGGAAAATGACCTGCCTATTAGCTCGACATACAAAAAAATAAAAAAACTCAAGGATCTTGGACTTTTATTCATGGATAGAATTATGATAAATGAAAAAGGAAAAAAAGTTGTCTTTTACAAAAGTAAAATCCAGTCAGTAGAATTGATATTGAACAAAAAACAAGTCCTTTTACAATTTAAGAAAAACGAACGAAACTTACATTGTTCTATCTCGCAATAAGTCTGATGACGCTCTATCAAAAATGAATGAATTTACTTTTTACTTTTTACTTTAATTACTTTTGAATCAATAAAGTTAAAAAATATAACGTGTAATCATATACATTGACTGTTTATTCAAAAAATTCTGGACTCCCAGAGCAATTGTATGTAGGCACCGCAGAAGCCGAGCATGTTGAAATGTATTTGAAGGCAATGTGGTCTATTTCAGAAAGTGGCCAAGAGTTAAAGGTTAGTTCCATAGCCAAAATTTTAAATGTTACACAACCATCAGTGGTTCAAATGCTTCATAAGTTAAATGATTCTCTTTTAATTGATTATAAAAAGGGTTCCATAGTGACACTTACAAAAGAGGGTGAGAACATCGGGAAAAAAATGATACGC
>JBBRRF010000019.1:0-11898 GCA_038200885.1 Candidatus Nitrosocosmicus sp. | reverse complement strand
GATACTCTGGTCATAGAGATGATGGTTGGTACTTACGTTTTGTAAAAGCACTTAAACTAGAAGACATACTACCAGTACCAGTTGCTGTGAGGGGGTGACATATGTCCCTTGGTTCTACAGTACCATTATCTGATAAACACCTGAAAGTATTATTACTGTCATATGCGCCATCAGCTAAAAGTTTGTCCAATTCCATCCATTTGATTTAACAAGATCATCAACCAATGTAGGTAACAACTTGCCATCATGGACGTGCTCATCTGTAACCTGCATAGATAGTATATTTTCTTGCTCTTTGTATATCAACGGCGACATGAATTTTTAGATACCCTTTCTTTCTTTATTGTTCTTATATTCCATTTTTGTTCATCCATTGACTTCTATCCGTCACTTTGATGCCTGTACTGTCTACTGCAATTATGATATACCCATTATCCAGGTTTATATTTTTGTTATTGTCATCTTTTATCTTAACATTCAATCTGTTTATCCTTTTGTTTATTGTACTGAAATCAGGTATGGATGGAATTCTATTACCTGTATGTCCTATGACGATACCTTCTGTCTGTCTGTAAGGTAGGTGAAAGTATACTTTGGCATAACCTAACACGAGAACAAAAGTTTCAGGAAAGTGAAATGGCTGTTCCTCCTGTTTTACCTGTATTCATCTCCTCTAACTCTTTATCCCAGTTTTCTATAACATCAAAACCTAGTAGTATTTCACCACGCCTAAGAAGAGATTGATTGTACTCTGGCCATTTCACAAAGTTTGCAGCAACAGGTTAGCTAAATATTTTAGGAAATAAGGCAATCGTACAACAAAGCACTTTCATTACCGTCATTTTGATTGAAATATCAGGTATAATATGGTAGACCATACTGCAAAATCTTACCGACAATGATGAACAGTAGATCTAATTTTTATGGATATTTATATCTGTTTTACTGACATCTTAATACTAACTATTGGTCTTTGGTAACCATATGTAGAATGTTTTACATTAACTTAAATATTTTTTTAATGTCATTGTTCACCCACTTTTTTTCTTTTCCTTCTATTGATCAAAAACCAATTAAGGCTATTATGTCGAGATAAAAAAATAAATAAAGATTTTGATGAAGTAATTCCTTTTTCTTCATACACTAAAAATATTATATTGGATACTGGTATTAAATTATTCAATGGATGTATATGATGAACTAAAGCTTTCCTACAGCGGTGATATTTCTAATGAATCCTGGATTAGAGATTATTATTCTGTAGATTCAAGCTATCATCAAATTTACCCTGAATTAGTTTGTTTCCCTAAAGATAAGGCGGATATAATAACGTCTTTGAATTATGCTAACAAAAATGACTTGTCTGTTGCTTGTCGTGGTGCAGGCACAGGTTTACTTGGTCAAAGCCTATCCAACGGATTGATTCTAGATTTTACTAAATACATGAACAAGATTCTTGATTTGGATATCCGGTCTGGAACTGTAAGCGTTCAGCCTGGCGTAGTTAAGGGTATCTTGGATAAAGAATTAAAAAAACAAAACAAGTTTTTACCACCAGATCCTGCAAGTAGTAATTATTGCACCATTGGAGGGATGGTTTCCAATAATTCTTCTGGACCACATGGTTTAGGATACGGGAGTGTCCTTAAATATTTGGATCGTGTTGACATTATCTATTCAAACGGAGAGGAAGGTTTTGCTGAAAATGGTATTTGTGATAGTAGATTAAAAAAAATTCTATCACCCCTAATTTCTATTCAAAATAAATTGACCTCATTTTATCCTGATGTCAGTAAGAATTCCTGTGGTTATAGATTAGATTCTGTTTTTACTCCCGAATTCAATCCTCAAAATATTTTTGCAGCTTCAGAGGGAACCTTATCAATTTTCGATTCTCTTAGATTAAAGGTATTGGACCTACCCATTTTCAGATCTCTCTTCTTAGTGTATTTTTCAGATGTCTTGTCTGCTTGTTTATATACCGAGAAAATTCTCTCCACTGAACCTGTAGCTGTTGAACTTTTGGATTATTCCGTTATGGATTCTTCAATTAAATTGAATACATTAAATGAGAATGGTTGCTTGCTATTTGTAGAATATTTTTATCAATTTCAGGACAAAATATCTAACATACACAATTTACTAAAAAGGAGAATATATCCTGACGGCAAGATCGTAGAACATGCTCATGACATAGATTCAATAAATAAATTATGGCACTCAAGGAAAAATGCATTGAACATGGCTATAAAGAATACCGTAGGAAACAGAAGACAATTTACTATAATTGAGGATACTGCGGTTTCAATCGATCATCTTCATGAATATGTTATTTATCTTTTATCACTTTATAACAAATATGATCTACAGTATGTCATATACGGTCATGTAGGTAATGGAAATCTTCATACGCGTCCCATTTTAGATAATCATAATAATTCTGAAGATCATCTTCATTCCAAACAAGCGAGGATTCTACAAAATATTACTTACGAGACTTTTAAAAAAATATCTGAATACCGTGGAACTATCACTGCAGAACACGGTGATGGAATATCTAGGACCCCATTCATAAAGAATGTATACAATAATTCCGTTTGTTCCTATTTTAGATATCTCAAAAAGTCATTTGATCCACTAAACTTACTAAATCTAGGTAAAAAAGTCCCATAATTCGATCCATCAATGGTACTTCCTTTTTCGAAACCCCTTTGATATGTTGATTACTATAGCCTATGATTTTTGTATGATAATTGATATTGTATTCTGATCTAATACAATTTTGATATATACGAATTATTACCTTGTATCGTTATTTGTTTATATAAAGGATAATGATTTATCTATTCTGCACCAACTAACCCCAAAAAATCAAATCCATCCTCTTCATTTTGGTTGTCTTTTAATTTTACAATTGAAATTAGATGACCATCCGGATCTTCTATTATTGCATGCTTTCCAAAACCTTCTTCCTTAGGATTTTTAAAAAAAACTACACCTTTCTCTTTTAGTTTATTTATTGTGTTATCAAAATCACTTGCAGAAAAACCAAGCAGAATATGTTGGCCCGATTTCAGGTTCGTCTTGCGTTTAACTGGATGCAATGCTAATACTGTTTCTTTGTTGAAAAATTCTGTCCATTCATCAGATTCTTTCTTTAATGGCAAATTTAGAGTTTCTCTATAGAATTGAACAGATTTATTCATATCTGAAACTAAAAGTATTACAGCACCTAATTTTCTAAATGACATCTAGTTTGTCTATATTGCTTCTAAATTATGAACTTTTTGTATGCTAATGTGTTTTTAGTAGACTTTTAACGTGTCAAAAATTTTATTGATGTATGGTGTGTAGTTATTATTGCAAGATAAGCTTTTTTTTATTTATGTATCAAAAAATGAAGAATGGAAGAAACGATATCAAGAAGATTGGGGTTATGTTTCTTCGATGGTGCGATTTTTTCAGTGGTGGATTAAACATGAATTTAAAGAAGATTTGTCTGTAGAGGTAGATATCTTACCAGTAATTCCTGGACGATTATTCGATAGGATCAATCTCGCATATCTATTAAGAGATCATCGAGAAAGGGGTTTCTCCATATTTCATTTCTATCTCACTTATTTTGGACCTTTATGGTCGGATTGTCGTATGGATGTATATCACGGTGAGAATTTTGGACAAGCCGCTTGGTTGAGACCCAATGTTTTTTCTTCAGATTTCAAAAATGAAAAGTTTTTTGCTGATAATAATTGTGCAAAAATATCTCATATATTATGTCATGAAATAATTAGACGCAAAATGAAAAAAAGAAAAGTGTATTTCGATCAAGTACATAAGATTTGGGACCTTCACACGAAAGACAATGTTCCTTTTTTATATTATAACAAACAATTCAATAGGGTCTCAAAAAATGGTGAATACAAATACGTTACTATAGATGCATCCAAACTTGAATATTAGTATTAAGGTAAGATTGTTGGATGGATACTTCATTGAGATATCGTCGTATGATAAAACTAGGTGCTTTGATCTCTACAACTGGAGTCACTATGTTGATTTTATTTGGATTGATTTTACTACTATTTCCAGTTACAAAGATTTGTGAGGACAACTGCAATTATCTTTCAAGTGCACCTGAATATCTTAGACAATTGATAAATCCCTTATTTTTATTTATTTCTTTGATATTGATTTCCTCAGGAGTTTTTTTTATACGTATAGGGAATAGACAACTATATAGAAGCTTATAGTTCTCTGCTTTGGTTGTCGTATCATCCTTTCTTGGATTTCCTATGCCATTAAACTAAAATGTCTGATTGCATAAATACTATATACTTTATGGCTAATCCACTTAGAAAAATACTATATACTTTCACAGCTAATCCATTCAAGAAATGGAAACCTAGAGGGAAAATTTATAGTTTCAGATGTTCACAATGTGGAGACGTCTTCATATCTAGTCATAATTTGGATGCTCCTTTGTGTGACAAATGTATTCAAAAGATAAAATCCTTGGATTCCACTGTTGATAATGAGAAAAAATGCTCCGAATGTGGTAACTCTGGCGTTATTTATGGTAAAGATCGATGTCATTCTTGTTATTTTAGCTTCAAGAAGAACAAATAATTTTCCAAAATTTTATTAATAATCATCTTTTCGGAGTTTATATCGATTAATGCTCAAATTTTTCACTTTGTGTTAATTGGACCGCATGTTTCTATCCGTTTAACATAATTTGTATATATGTAATAATTTATTACTAATTTTTTATAATTATGTTACAACCCTTTATTCCCTTCTAATCCATTAAATGTAGTCTATTTGTCAATGTCATTATGTGTAAACTCGAGAATGATTGAGGGGAGATGGGGCCGAAGGGAATTGTTCTAATATATATACTTATATTATTTGAACCCCTGATCCACGGGTTTCTTCAATAATTGCCCATTATTTGATCTGGAGCCCGTTGCGATGCCTGGCTTCGCTACGACCCCACCTTATTATAGGTTTTTTAATTGTAACTATAAGTTTTTCTAAATTTGAATTAGTGAATGAATCCGAAAATTGCTCAATATACGTCAAATAAGCATATTCCATAAAAAATATAAGGATTGTTAAACACAATATAATTAACATTGGCAAAATCTATTGATTATGATGTTCTTTCTTCAGCGAAAAATAAAGAACTTGAGACTAATGAAAAATGGGGTTTAGCAGAAGAATCTGAATATTTTGCTAATAAGGTAAAGCTATATCGTCAAGATAAATTGAATGCAGATGAATTTAGGCGTTTTAGACTTCAAAACGGTGCATATGGCTCAAGATTAAATAGTGAATTTAGTATGATAAGAATAAAGGTTCCAGGTGGTGATATCACGCCTACCCATCTTGAAAAGATTGCCAGTCTATCAGAATCATTCTCAATCGGATCTGCTCATGTATCTACCAGACAAAATATTCAGTTGCACTGGGTGCAATTGGAAGATGTAAGTGAAGTATTTCGCGGTTTAGCTGAAGTAGGACTTACTTCTAGGGAGGCTTGCGGTAATACTATTAGAAATGTAATGTGCAGTCATTTTGCAGGAGTATGTCCTAATGAACCATTTGATACTACTCCTTACGCTAAAGCAATAGCGAGGTTTTTTCTAAGAAATCCTATTTGTCAGAATCTTCCCAGAAAATTTAAATTTAATTTTTCATGTTGTCCAGAACATGGTTATGTAAGGATAGCCGACGTGGGCCTCGTTCCTACAGTTCGTGATGGAGTAAGGGGCTTCCGGGTCTATTTGGGAGGTGGTTTAGGCGCTGCCTCGTTTATAGGCCATTTATTAGAGGAGTTTACCCCAGAGTCTAGGCTTTTATCTACTTCTATAGCTACAATTCGACTTTATGACCGACTAGGAAATAGAGAAAATCTTGCAAGAAATAGGATGCGTTATTTGGTCAACGAAATCGGATGGGAAAAATTTCAGGGCTTATTATTGAAGGAACGAATCTTGGTTGAAGCAACAATCTCTATACCCACGAGAAAATCATACGATGGTTTTTTGAATACTGGAGATTTGAATAATGCTTCAATTTCCTCTGCCTCTACTAAGAGTAAAATTAAATTACCAGTAATAAATTCCAATTCTGCAGACACACCATACACTCGATGGCTAAATACCAATGTTGTTGCTCAGAAACAGTCTGGTTATTACAGTGTGTATATAACCTTAGGTGCAGGCGATATCACCTCTAGTCAGTTACGGATTCTTGCAGAATGTATCAGGGAATTTTCGTTAGAAAAAAAGGCCCGAAATACTCCTCAACAAAACTTTCTGGTCAGATATATAAAAGCAGATCAATTACCAAAGATTTTCCAAAAACTATCCGGCAATGGACTAGGAAATCCTGGTGCAAATACGATTGTCTCTACTGTAGGTTGTTCCGGAACTACATCATGTAATCTAGCTATTACTAATTCTCATAGGCTTGCAAAGGAAATCCAAAGTAAATTTTTGGAACTAAATATTGATTTAGATAAAGACTTTGTTGATTCTACTATTAAAATTAGTGGATGTCCTAATTCTTGCGGACAGCATGAAGTCGCAACTATCGGTTTCTATGGTGGTGCTACTAGGATTGGAACATCCATGGTTCCAATCTATACAATGCTATTTGCGGGTAGTACTGGCGAAAATGGTGAACTGGGCAAAGCAATAATGCGTGTTCCAGCTAAAAAAGTGATGGATGTAGTTCTCAAAATATTTGAACATTTCAAGAAAGAAAGGACAGGTAATGAAAAATTAAATGAATGGGTTTACAAAGTTTCAAATGGAAATGGAGCTGGCGAAATTAAGAATGTAGATGACATGAAGAAGCTACTTTTACCTATAATTGAATTACCTGCATTTTCCACCGCACCTGATTTTTACAAAGATTATGGAACCGATACCAATTTTGTCGCAAAAACTGCTAAAGGCGAATGCGCTGCTTGAGCAAACCCATAAAGCGAAAGAAAAATGATGTCAAGGTAAAGGTAAAGGTAAAGGTATTAAATAAACGAAAAGCAAAATCTCTATCAACATCATCAACACCTTCTTTGAATCTTGTATGTGATATTGATACTCTAAGAACCCTAATAAAAAAAAATAAAGTTAGAGTTGTGGATGTCAGAAAAAGAGACGAATATTTGAAAGGTCATATAAAGACGGCCGTTTCTTTACCATTAGCTGAATTATTATCCAACGATGACCCCGAGTCTATAATTAATATTTTGAATAACCTTGGTATATCAAATGACACATTGGTAGTCATTTATGATGATACATTTGGTGCATTAGCTTCAAGGGTAGCGTGGTCATTTAAGTTTGTTGGGCACAGAAATGTTGCATTATTGGAAGTTACCTATGATAATTGGAAAAAATTAGGTTTAGAAATTGAAAGAAAGTCTAATAAATATTCTAAAGTTTCACATTCTATTGATATAGACTATTCCATATTTGCAGATGCTGAATATATCGAAAATGCTCAAAATGATAAAAATAAGATCATAATTGATTCTCGAGAAAGATTGAATTTTTTAACAGAACACATTCCTAATTCAAAGAATATTCCATACACCATGTTGCGCTCGGAAAATTCCATTTTAAGAAATCCTTCCGAACTTAAACGATTCATGGAAAATAGGGGTATTGACTTAAACAATGAGATCATCACTTACTGTGGAAGCGTCGGAACGTTATCAGGATTAGCCTTTTTTGCCTTAAAGACCGCTGGAATTTCAAACGTGAAGCTATATCCAAAATCATTTAAGGAGTGGAAATCTCTTGGAAAACCCAAAACCGAATTTAAAGATGCTAACTACTGGGACCTTTCAGGAGAGTGAGTGTTTTATTTATTCCTCTATTTCTCAAACCATTCATTAATTCTTTCTAATTCACAGCCGTTCACAGTTATTTTTATGGGTCCCAATGGGGATTCATTTTCGTTTTCTACTAATACCACTACGTCAGAAAATGCAGCCTGTTTATTTAGTAAAAACCAAGTACTTTGCATGTTGTAATTGTTATACAGAATTCTCTGTAAAACAGCCAATGTTTTTTTTGACCTTATCTTGTCTTTTATTTTTCTCAAACCATCAAAATTATTCATCTTGGTATACAAATTATTCTTTCTTATTACTAGTTCTGAATCTGGTAATAGGTTTTTGACAGCAAAAACCACCTTTTGTACGTCTTCAGTCAAATTAATTGGAGTTATGACAATAACTTCTATACTTTCAAGTTCCATTTTTATTCTATGTGGTAAGAAAGTTTTTTTGCTTCCGGTTATTATACTCATCTGACCACTTTTTAATAATTACTTGTACGTGATTCTTAAGCTCGATTAAAGATAGATCATTATTTGAAATCGATTCGTCCGCCAGAGCTATTGCTTTGCTTATGCCTACACTCATCTCACGTTCATCTCTTTGTAAAAACTTTTCATGATTTGATGGTGTATCAGACCTGTCTCGTAATTTTATATGGTTATATCTAATAGTTGATGAGGCATGAATAGCCAATAACTTTACAAAACCTATGTTTTTTAATACGATATACTCCTCATAACTTCTAATTCCATCTACTACAATAAGACTGGCATTTTCCAATTCTTTAATCTTCTCCATCACTAACCTTGCAACAACTTCATTTCCGTGATGCTTTCTTAAATTTTTCATCAAATCGCCAAGACTTTTGTCATCCATCGGCAAGTTATTTTCAACCGCTTTTTCCCTTATTATATCTCCCATAGTTATTAGATGAAATCCTTTAATTTGGAGGAAAGTAGCAACTGTCGATTTTCCTGCACCAGGCATTCCCGTTAAGCAAATTATGAATTGGTTTAGAACCGACAACCTCTAATCTAATCTGTGAACATTCTATCAATATTTGTTTTTTGATTACTTCGATTATTGAGAATTAATATAGTTAGAACTTCATCTGATTGTATTCATGCGTATATTTGTGGCAATAGATATTCCAAAGGTTGAGAAAATAATCAATATTCAGAATCAAATTATGAAACAATATGAATTTGTTCCACATCATGTTAGACTCATCAACCAGTATAATCTTCATTTGACAATAATGTTTTTGGGGGAAAAGGCCGATTTTGAAGTAAGAGAAATTATATCCAATTTGAAAAGTTTAGATTTTGATCCATTTGAGGTTAGATTCACTAACGTAGGATGTTTTCCAAAAAACTCTAATCCCAGTGTTATCTGGTTGGGGCTGGATAATCAAAGTTCTAAAAAATTAAATGACCTTTATGATGCAATTTCAAAATTGCTGGAAAAAGATATCGACTACGGGAAGGAAACACAAAATGATTTTAGTGAAGAAAAATCTGTATATGTCCCTCATCTTACAATTTTTCGTATAAATCGACATTTTAAGAGTCGTATATCTTTTGATCCTGTTTTTCAATTTGATCCATTTACAGATGAAATATACCAAATTAAATTAAAGCGAAGCATGCTCACAGCAGATGGTCCTATATATTCTGATTTATTTACCATTGATACACGAGCGTAAAAAGAAATGAGTAATCCTATTATGGATAAATTAATCGAAGGAATATTGAAGGAATGTACTCCTAAATCAGGAGAAGAAATTAACCTTCATGCTATGGCTAACAAGGTGATGAATAAACTTGAATCTTGTGTTTCTGAATATAAACTCGGTTTTATGATAAAGGAAATCGTATTCGGTGGATCTTTTGCTAAAGGAACGTGGCTTAAAAACGAAGCCGATATCGATATTTTTATCAAATTTAAGAATGATGTTGATTATGGTCATTTTGAAGCTTACGGAAAGTTAATTGGAATGCAATCTCTAAAGGAATACTCTCCGTATCTTAGATATGCTGATCATCCTTATGTGGAAGCTTATGTTGACGGAGTTAAATTTAACATTGTCCCGTGCTATAATGTTTCCTTCGGGGATTGGAAAAGTGCAGCTGACCGTTCTCCGTTCCATACCTCTTATGTAATCAATAATTTGAACCCGGAAAAGAAAAATCAAGTGAGAGTACTTAAGAAGTTTTTGAAATCTCTAAAAATTTATGGAGCGGAGATTTCTATAGAAGGGTTTAGTGGATATGTTTGTGAAGTCCTAATTTTGAAATTTGGATCTTTTTTATCTACTATTCAATTTTTTTCTACATACTCTACTGATAACTCTGTTATCAGCATCACAAAACCCGATCATGAACAGGAAAAGCATAAGAGGATTTTTGATAGTTTTCTGGTAATATTAGATCCAATAGACGAAAATAGAAATTTGGGCAGTGCTATTTCATCACGCTCAGTAGCGACTCTAATCCAGAGTTCAAGAAAGTTTTTATCAAATCCTGGCAATAATTATTTTCGAGATGAACTGGTATCTCACTCAAACAATGATCTCAAAGATTTATTGTCTTCTTTCATTCTGGTAATTGAATTCAAATATAGTGATAGACCGTCTGATGTCATCTGGGGGCAGCTAAAGAAAATGACCCGGTCCATATGTAAATTTGTCGAATCATATGGTTTTAGAGTATTGAAATATCACGGTAGAGTGCATGAAAAGGAAAAAGTTTGTGTTATTGCTTTGTTATATGAATCTCTAACAATTTCTAAATTATCTCTTAAAATAGGTCCTGAAATATTTAGACTACATGACGTAGAAAAATTTATAGAGATTAATGATGGCTCTCCGTTAAAATGGTTAGACAACAACTCTAGAACTAGATGCCTTCTTTTTAGAGAATTCACTAACACAAAAGACTATTTGGAATTTGTTCTCACGAATAAGCCTGATCTAATAGGGATCCCTAGAGGCTTGAAGAGTGATTTTATTCGATCCTTCAAAATATATACTCTTGGTCAATATCCTTCTTTGGATGAACATATAAAAAATACCGTTTCTGAATTATTATATACGGATGCAAGAGTATTCTAACAAATTTGTTTTATCATCAGCTAATTTGATTGATTTGTTATGTTATCCCAGATTTAGTACTTCTGATTATTATTCTAGGTTGAGTGAACTTAGATCGTTAAATCTAAAATTCGTAATTCTGGAAGGTAATACTCTTCTTAAGGCTATTAGGATTTTGGGGAAAGGAAGTGAAGGATTGGTACTCAAAGTTCAAAATATACATAGTAAAACCATGGCACTAAAAATTAAGAGAATTGACTCGTGTAGAACCGATATGAAAAATGAATTTGAATTTTACCAGCGTATAAATAGGAATCATTTGGGACCCAAGGTTTACTCTTATACAAAAAATGCTCTTTTAATGGAGTTTATCGAAGGTTTGTCCGCAAGAAACTGGTTCTTAAAATCAAAAATGAACTTAGAGTTAATACGAAAAATTATCATTAATATTTTGACTCAATGTTACACACTTGATAAACTACACATAGACCATGGCCAACTAAACAAATTGGATAATCATGTAATAATTTCCCACTGTGGTTCAAAATGCACTATAGTGGATTTTGAAAGTGCTAGTTGCATAAGAAAAGTTAATAATGTTACATCCGCATTTCAAGGGTTAATTTTCAAAGGTATCATTTCAGATCAAATAAACAAATTTGTTAATTACGATAAAAAGAGAGTCGAATTCTTAAATCTATTATCCAGCTATAAAATGGATAAGTCAAGAAAAAATTTTGATTCAATAATCGCATTAATTTGAATTAATTATTCTAAGAATCAGAAAAACATTAATCTTCACTTGTGTCACTTTAACTATGACACTTCCAAAAGGTTACGTAAAACCCAATATACTAGAAGCAGAACAAAAGGCCAAACTAGAAGCAGAACAAAAGGCCAAACTAGAAGCAGAACAAAAGGCCAAACTAGAAGCAGAACAAAAGGCCAAACT
>JBBRRF010000018.1:0-11951 GCA_038200885.1 Candidatus Nitrosocosmicus sp. | reverse complement strand
TAAATACTGAAAAACAAAAAAAGATATTAAATTTTTTATTGGATGAATGGATATTTTTTATTCCTGATGGTTACAAATCTGCTAATAATTATTATTATCCCATTTTGAGGGATTTTTTGGAAGAATGTATAGAGAATTATGGTGATATAGTTTTGAACTTTATCGATTATATCCAACAATATACCCACGGTTCTCAAATTAACTTTAGCGAATTAAGAAGTAAAATGAATTTCATATTCTTTTACAGAATTATTGAAGATGCAAAGTTTAAATCTTTATTTTATAATTTTATATACAATCATAACCTGTCTTTTTTACTTGATATGAATTCAAACGAAACTTTGGCAAGAGAATATCTGGATAAAATGCTTAACTTATTAAAATATCAATTTAAAATCGATGTTGAAAATAGAATTGAATGGATGTTCTCTGAATATTTGAAGGTAGGATCAATAGAGAGAAAGGGGCATCAATGGGAAAGAAGAAATGATAAAAAAAATATTATACAAGAAGATTTTGATCAAGATGAAAACAGTAAACAAATTCATAGAGAGATTGTATTGGATTTTGAAATAAAAAGACAATGGGAAGAAGAACGAATACGTCATTTATCAAATAATAACATGATAGTCATATTGGTAAAATGCTTAAAGTGTAGTAACATTTATCCTTTATCATTAGAAATAGAAACAGATTCAGTAGATATATTGCCATGTAAAAATTGGAAGAACACAGTAAAACCTTACGACTTTGAAAAAGAATATATGAATTCATTTGGTATGTTAGACTGGAGTAGTAAAAAGAGTCCTTAAAGTAATTTGATAGAGAAAAAAGAGTAAAAATATGCTTTTTTGATTGTTGATTGTAATACTTATTGCTCCAAACTAAATTTGTATGCTATTGTATCATATTATAGACATTTTACACCAACTTTTTCACAAAATGAGATTTTCATTTTATGCTACTCAAGATTTCTGGTTTAATATGTACTAGATTTGGATTTTGTTGTATTAATGATATGATATGATTGAACTTATTTTCCATTTCTTGTTTCAAAATTGAGATATCCTGTTCGTTTTTTTGTTTTAATGTATTGATTTTTTCATCCTCTAATGATTTTATTTTATCAAATGCCTCTAGTTTTAATGGATAGGAACATGAAGAACAGTACAAGTTCTCTATGGCATTTACCGAATTACACCTATGACAACTCAAAATTGAAGGTTTCTTATCAACAGGTTCTGAAGTAATTATGCCATTATACTCTAGTATTTTGTTCTTTAATTCATTACTCCATCTTCTCTTTATGTATCTGGATCCCTGTTTTGAATTCATTGACCAACGCACCTTCTTTTTAAGAGCGTATTCAGGCAAATGATCAGAATCGCTGGATATGGAAGAATGTCTTATACAATAAGGATTAAACCTTTTATTGGTAATTAGTAACAATAATTTCTCCTTTTCATTCTTATCTTTTATTTCCCCAGTTTCAATCAGGCGTATTATTCTCTTTTTCAACTGACTCATCATCGTCTGAAGAGCCTCCGGTTTTATGGGTGCACCATTATGAAGATTACAAATTAATCTTGCATTGGTTTCATTTTTGAATGGATGTTCGTTTAACCAATCTCGCACATAAGGAAAAGACATTGTTAACAGAAGAGGTCCTGTTCCTGTCTTTGATTCAAAAGGGATTTCTCCTTCACCATACTTTTCCTTTAGTCTAATGTTTTTAATCCTCAATAAAGTAATTTCATGGTTTCTGGCATTAAGATCCCACATTAGAGCAAGAGCAGCCTTATTTCTTTTGAATGGCTCATATTTTATAATAGATAAAAATTCATCTTTATCCCAGATTTCAGTTTCAGAATATGGACTCAACCTTTTGGTCTTTTTAGGTTTTATTGATTGCAGAAAGTCGGGAGTTATCCATTCATCCATAGATACGCTTTTGCTCCTGTTGAATAACCATCTGAAAAAGTGTTTTAATCTATGAAGATAGTCGTTATAAGTTGTTATCCATTTTTGATCTGGATCCTGATCTTTATCCTTTATTTTAGATTGCAAAAACACCACAACATCTTCTCTTTTGTTAATGTCTATTAGAGATCTATGGTTGACAAATTGTGCAAATGATAAAATAGACTTGAGATTGTTATTTTGATGTCTTTCTGATGCTCCGTTTTCTTTCATAAATTCATGAAATTCAAGGATTACTAGAGCGTTCTGTTGATTAGATAATCTCTTTATCTTACATACAGTGGTAGAAAGTTTTGTGGGCGTTTTAAACAGACACCTCCTCCTTCTGCAAGTTTTGACATATCTTCATTCCGATCGAATCTAACCAATAAGATAAAACACGCTCAGGTATATGAGCCCATGTAGTTAATGGGCCCAAGGGGGTTTGAACCCCTGACCTACCGGTTATGAGCCGGTCGCTCTACCAGGCTAAGCTATGGGCCCATTCATTTTAGTTTAAAAATGAAATGAGTGTATAAAGGTTTTGTTTATAAATATTTAAACCTCAATATTTTGTTCTACATATTTACTGTAAACCGAATCTAGTAGATTATTCTGGGCGGCCAAAGAAATTTTTACAGCATTTAGAATTTCTTGGTGTTTGTCTTCTGAGCACTCGTTTAATATATTCTCCCAAACTTTGGCATGATGGATATCAACTTCTTTATGGATAGTAAAATAGCGATGGGAATCATCGTCCACTTTATTATAAAATTCTTTCAGCCCCTTACTCTTTGTTTCACTAATCTTTGGTAATTCTTTTTCAAAAGCATATAGACTTGCAACTCCTTCTTCAAAAGACGCTTTAGAGATTGTTAACAAACTATCTACAGCCTTTCTCGTCGATGGTTCTCCAGAATATTCTTTCATTTCCTCAGATCCTACATTTAATGACGATGCAAATCTAATCCATGGTTCAATATGGTCTCTTTCTTCAGCCAAATTACTCCTGATTAAACTATCATACTTTTCACTCTTGTTGTTGATGAGTGTGTTCTCAACAAGATGTGGCACATTTTTCACCAATTGATAATATTCTTTTGAATATCCAGCTAAATGATCTAGAGTAAGTTTACCTTCTTGCCACATCTGGTAAAACTTATGTTTTAACAAACTACTTTTTTCAATCTCAGCATTTATTTGATCCATTAAAAGAGTCATACAATCTATTTCTGACATTTTTCCAATAATAAACATTTTGCCTTCGTTAAACTGTGTATACCATTTCGTGAGGAATTATACATAATTTCGAATATGTATAATCCTAGCACTAGATAGCTGATAGCTTTGTTGTTGGTTTTTATCTTATCCCTGACTATTCTACCGATTTCAATCTCAAGTTGTTAGTTTTATTCAAGCCACAGGTATGTGTCAAAGCAACAAACCTCCACAACTCGATTATCCATGATAACCGCTTCCGCTTCCTAACTCTTCTGTAAGGAGTTTTACTAAAGCCTTTGCTAAATTCTGTGCTGGAATGTTAATATTAACCTCTACTCGAGTCTCATATGTTATACGAGTATGGAATGCCGTTGGATCTCCTTGTATTAAGAGTCTAGACTTTGAATCAGAAATGATTATTGGTTGGCTTCCATTACATTGCTCTATAATCATCTCAGGAGTTACAGGAATATTTGTACTAGACCTTGCTTTGATTTAGTATCTGATTGATAACTAACATAATTTTGTCCGTTTGAGGATTTTTGAGAGTTTGATTACACATGTAAAATGTTTCCTCCTGCTCCAGAGTTATTACTAGGCATAGAATATTACATAGAAAAGATAGAAAGGAAGGGAATAGAGAAGTAAAATAGTATACCGGACTGATTGAACTAGAAATGAGGATTGGCAAGGATCCTTACACATGTGTATGGTAGCATCTTATTCCTCATTCCTAGGAAATGACGTTCATTATACTCCTTGGATGGTTGTTTGAGCAAACAGATATGTATAAAATGGTATTTAACGATAATAATAAAAAAAGAACATTAGATTTAGAAGTTATCAACAATGACTTTAAGAATGAAGGCAGATGCATTAAATACTTTATCTGATTTTGCTTGTTTGGATTTTATGGACTCGGATTTAGATTCTCGGTTGTATATATATGTATGATCATCTACCAAAATAGCGTTAATCCAAGTTTTAGTTATCTTAATATCTTTACTTTAAATCCGAAACCAATAGTTTCTCTGATATTATGACGTTAAGTATATGTGAGTTACTCTGAGTGACTCGGTATGATAACAAAAAAGCGAGCTGTTAATTCCTAATTGGAAGTTTGAAGGACTTTCGACAAGAATATTTCTAATAAATAACCAAATTTGGAAAGGGACAACAAATTTTACAAGCTAAACCTTCTTTTCCTGGGCTCTAAATAATCAAAACTAAGTCACATGTGATAATGGAATCTAACTGTATGGATTCATCTTGTTGCAAGTTTAATAGCTTGTACACTTTATTTAATTCAAACAATAATTGTATTTTAGTGGCATACGAACTTCAATGATGAATTTTTGAACTCACAAAAAACAATTGCTATAGTATTGATTGTATTAACTACGTTGAAGCCCTCATTGTGAAAAATTTATAGATTAAAATACAAATATTCACATTTAACACATTGAATTTTTTTGGGCTTGTTATATCCGAATGGTTGCAATATAGTACATTTAGCTAACTCACAATCTTGACACAACACACAACATCCGAACTTATCCTTAATCCGATTATTTTTTTTCAAAGAAGTTAGAGTAAGATATCTTTTGTCATCATTCAACGCTTCTTCCAAAAAGCGTATGCTATTTTCATCATATTTTGACACAACAATATCAGAATCTATTTGTGGAGGTTCCAGTCTCTTGCTCAATATTTAGATATGAGAGTACATATACTTAGATTTTCCTTATTAATGCAAAATCTAGCATGGAAAGAATTGATTAATAACGATAAGCTCAATCTTTCAACAAGTATACTATAGAAATGCTTTGTTGCATGATTATTTTTTCGGTTATTCTTTATCCATTCTTATACACAAATAGTCATTTGATGAATAAAAGTTAACACAATTCGCAAATATCATACCTTAAGTTAACTGTTTTTCGAATCATGCAACAAAGCACTATAGAAAACAAACTCAATGGTAGAATCTACAAATAAAAAGGATTTTATAATATCTATAAAATACTCAAATTGAAGCTCCGGTGGTGTAGTAGCAATAAAAGCTGCACAATCCGGTCAAGCATTGCGGCCTTTCGAGTCGCAGATCCCGGGTTCAAATCCCGGCCGGAGCATCGGTGATATCCGAAGATAGTTCTATTGTTAAATCATGTAGTTCTATAGATAAATTTGCTAATTTACCTGATAATTTTGAAAAATCTCTATCAAATACTGAAGGCAATGGTCTTGGGTGTGAAGACATTGGACTAGAAAAGGACCAAATCAACCCCTTACCAAATTTAGTAAGATTGCCATCATCATCTATACCTTCAGAAAAAGATGAAATGTGGAATGACTTTAGAAAATGCCTTGTAAATGAAGGTCAGAGAAAGCACAGTGTAAGAAATAAGGTAGGTTATGCCAAAAGATTCTATTTTGTGCTTGAAACGAAAAACGCCCAAGACCTATTGAAGTTGTCTCACGGGTCGAAAGTCCATACGATGAAAGCTTTAGCATCGCTTTCAAAATTCTTGGGCAAGTATGATGTATGACTGGAAATCATTAAGAAATATCAACTTAAATGGTCCAAACCAGATAATTCAGTAAATGTATTCAAATCCATTGTAGAAAGTCAAAGCCATGGAAATGATTTGGAATCTATGATTAAGTGGATTAAAGATGTATCCTCTGTATTGCCACTAGAATACAAGAATACCCTATTGTTCAATACGCTTACCGGCCTTCGGCCGAACGAAGCTCAGAAAGCAATTTGGTTAATCAAGACAAAAGAAAGTGAATATGCAGATAAAGGTAGAGGGATACTAAAACACTATCATTTTCCTTCTGTATTTCTGAGACAGACAAAGAACGCATATATCAGTATAATAAATGATGAAATCTTGGAAGTAGCAAGAAATACCCCCGATAGAGAATCCTGTTATAATTCACTCCGAAAGAGGATATTTATCCAAAATGGCATTGACATGAATATGTACTACTGTCGCAAGGTCTTTGCAACCTTTCTACGCAACAAGGCGATTGAGCCCGAAATTATCGATTTGCTTCAAGGGAGAATTTCAGGTTCTGTATTTGTTAATCATTATTATCGGCCCGACATTAACGAGATAATTACTAAAAGGCTTCGGCCTTCGGGTTTTCACCAAATCATTAATTTAAGAAATTAGTTTTCGGTTTTGGATACATATTTTAAGTCCAATGGGTCTTTTCCTCATTATTGCGAATTAGTATATTTGTAATCTTAGGAGTAATGGTTTTAGTGTCATTATCTTCACCCATGATTGTTCTAGATAGTGTGGGACATAGGGATGGCTGTCATAGTCGGCACAGTTGTCCATCTGATACTGGCAGCTACGTTTGTGGTGACTTAGGATATGATTCCGAATGTCCTGGTAATGACGATGACGAGGATAATTCAGGAAGTTCATCAAATGATGATGATAAGAGTAGTAGCAAGGGAGAAAGTGATGATGATAAATCTGATAATAACAAAAATGAGAATAGTAACAGATTTGCCGAAACTACCTCGACTAATGGGAATTCAATATCATCTTCCGATAGATGCTCTGGAAACGCTAATTGTTTCACAGGAACCATTTCCAAAGTAGTCGACGGTGACACAGTCGACGTTAATGAGGAAATTAGAATTAGGCTTTCATTAGTCAATACACCTGAACGAGGTGAACAAGGATATCAAGAGGCAAAAGATTTTGTCAACTCAGATTGCGGTGTTGGTACAAAGGTTTTAGTAGATGAAGATGACGGACAGAAGGCAGGCAGTTACGGTAGAATGATTGGTCTGGTTTATTGCGGAGAAGACAAGTTGTTGCTAAATCAAAAGTTAATTGAAAGAGGATATGCACAGATATTTGAGGAGTATTGCGAGCGAAGCGAGTTTTCTGACCTAAATTGGGCTCAAAGTAATGGTTGTTAATAAGTCCTATATAATAAACTACTATCACTCTTTAGAGATAGTTTCTCTAAAAACCGTTCCATACTCAGATTAATCCTCTTTCTATCATATGGAATTAATTTATGATGAACAGAATATCGACTCCCGTTGCGAAATATAATTCCTTCACTTAACAATGAGACTACACCGCCGGCCACTTTGCGGAACACAGTAATCTCTACAGACTCTATTTCGCCTCCTACGATATTCTTCCGAGGTAAAGTAACTCCTATTCTTTTCGAATACTAGATTCTCCATGATATGATTCTGAACTGGGCTTTGTATTTCATTTGAGGAAATAAGTTTTTCCTTTCTTCAATACTCTCGGCCGACGAGTTTTGTCATCGTCACCCGAATCAAAGATTGACCGTGTATCAGAAATTTGAGGTAGTTTTAATTTCTAATTATGCTTGAAATACCTGCAATTCCAAACAATAGACAAAAAGATCCTAATAACGCTTTAACATAAGTAAACGTCATATTTGCAACATAGAATTTATAGTCGTTGTAAACAGAGACCCAAAGTAATATACTCCCTATAATCAATAACACTGCAATAATTGCTAAAAACCCTCTCCACGATCTATTTGGAGATGTTTTTCCGTAGAAGTGTTCTTCTGGTCCGATGTCCATTATCAACTTTGTTCTGGATTCTCATATTATAAACAAGATGGTTTTCACAATAACCTAAAGGGTCAAATTAATCGTGTATATATGAATAAATTCATGATGTAAAGGTCGATTTCCATCTGTCCGATTTGGATAAAGAGGAGCAATTATCTAGTGATTAGAAATCAAAGTTAATGCTAGCGACCCTTAGTAATCCATTGATACTGTATTTTAGGACCAGTTAATAAATATGACAGAATAATATTCCAGAAAAGTATATAGATCAAAGACTATATTCTATGCCTATGAAATCAATTAATATAATTGTTGAAGCTCAAAGAAAATTTACCTAGTATATATTGAAAAATGATGAATAAGAATTTGATTTTTTAATAGGTAAAAAAATTTTAATCTTATTCCAGAAGTCGTCAGGAAAGGTTGTGATAGTACTCATAACCTTCTTCTGCTCATCCTTCACTCTCTTCTTCTGGATATAGGTCACAGTTTAGTAATAGAAACAAGAAGCTATAATTCTATTCAATTTTGGGATAGACTCTTAGTATTTTTTCTTTTCTCTTGATATTAAATATTACTAGTACGAGTAATAACACGATGCGGGTAATTTAAATACCAAATACCAACCAATGAGGAGATGTCAATAAAGTATAAGGAAGTCATATACTCATTATTCTTCTTCTTTGTTGCTGGTCTTTGTGAGATAGGTGGAGGATACCTGGTATGGTTATGGCTAAGAGAAAGCTACAGCTGGATATTTGGGGCTTTTGGTGGATTTGTATTATTCCTCTATGGAGTAGTCCCAACATTTCAAAAAGCCCACTTTCATAGGACTTATGCAGCATATGGTGGAATATTTATCATAATGGCAATCTTTTGGGGTTACCTATTCGAAGGAGTAATTCCTGACTTGTATGATGTAATCGGAACTATAATAGCAATTATAGGAGTTGTCATAATATTCTACTATCCTCGAAAAGATGGCGAAAAGATTGGACTTAGTACTCCTAAGTAACTATAGTTCCACTCTTGTCCTATCTTCTTTTGGATTATTTGTGGTTGCTGCCCTGTTAGAAATAGGTGGAGGATACCTGGTATGGATCTGGCTCAGGGAGAGAAAAAAAATAACATATGGTTTGATTGGTGGTATTATTTTATTTGTATATGGTATAATTCCAACGTTGCAGCCATCTAATTTTGGTAGAGTGTATGCAGCATATGGTGGAATTTTTGTAGTAATGGCAATTATATGGGGACTAATAGTAGATAAAAAAAGACCAGATAGATTTGAAATAATTGGAGGAGCAGTAGTACTTTTAGGTGCATTAATAATATTTTATGCCCCTAGATAGAATTTATCATAAGGAAAATAGGGCTGTAAATAAAAGGGGTTACATTCCTTAGATAAATTATTATCCGACAAAACTTGTACAAACATTAACTCTAATAATAAAATACTGTTGGAAATTTATGAGATAATTCTCCCTAACCCATGTGGATATCCTGATGATTTCCGCCGAATTCGTATCATACGGAACTTAATCCCACTGACCACGTTACCGATTTTACAAGAAACCCTAATGTACAATGAAAGATAAAGTAATTATCGAATAATCAATTCATCCTGTAAGGTTTTTACTTAATTGTGATTAAAAGAGTTGAATCAATAATGACAATGTTCATACAATTATCCTTTTAATGTTCTGTGACAAGTTAATTCAAGTCACTTCTTTCCAAATCTGAAATCAAATTCTTACGAGGTGAAAAACCAATATCAAAATCATAGGAGTACAAGAGTACAAGCTCAAGTCAATATTGAAAAAGAAAGTTGTCAATCTATTACACAATGATTTACCACTTATTTCATGATTATTTCCCAACCTGTCAGACCTTACCAAAAATGGTAAGATGGAAAGCCTTTCGAGTCGCAGATCACGGATTCAAATCCCGGCCGGAGGATCCTCTCTTTGTAAGAAGAAGAAGGCTAATTTGAGTTCCTTTTTATGATCTCTGTTTTATGAGATTCTGTATACAGTTTTTTGTCAAAGTGGATACCGTAGTTTTAGGACGAATAGCCAATCTTTCTTAAGGATCCGAGATGTCTCGTTCTTACATATATAGAATTTAATCCCCTATTACAGAAGTTGTATCGGGTCATAGAATGTGTACCTTAGGAGTTATTTGGGTTAAAGTTTTTTGGATTGGCCCCACGGTTGCAATAATTTCGTCATTTGAGTGGGCGAAATGCTTAATCGGACTTTGTGGTTAATACTTTGAATGCTAGGATTAGCAGCCTCTTAAGCATTGGAGAAAAAGCTTTTGACCTTAAGTAATACGCCTATTTACACTGCGTAAATAATAAATACATACAATTACATTCTCTAATCGAATGGGCCGAAGCATCCCTTCATTTAGACAGTTGATTAAGATTGAGAGGTTAAATTGGTCTGAATTTAAGAAAGAACTGCCTACCAAGAGCGATAAGGAAGCGTTTAACACCATATTTGAAAACGCCACACTGTATACACAATATCTATCTAATGCCAACAGACCAGTGCCAATAGAGCCTATTGTGATGGGTGCTTTGTTCCATAATTATAAAACACTTTTGAAGTTGTGCAAAGAGGATAGTGTCAATGAAGATTCCGCAATACAGATTTTGGATAATATGGAAGGACAGAAACCCGTAGCCAAAGCGTTGTTTGATAAAACCTGCCAAAGGTGGCGCGGTCTACTATACTCCCTTCATAAAGATGATAGAGAACAGCTACTAAGAATGTTAGTTAATTGCTGTGATAGTTTGGACGATGGGGCGGCCAGAATCATAATGGGCAAGGATTCAGAGTCATCTATATCACTTTTTTTCTACTTTTGTATTTTATTGCAGAATCAAAAACTAGTAAATAGAATTAAAAAATCCTCAGAAAAAATGTCAAACCAATATCAAGCCGATTGATTTTTTAGATTGATTCTGATGCAAAGATTAATGTCTCACTAAACATGAATTCATCCACCTTTCAAATTCATTGTGATCATTTTTCATTCGTAATTATAGCAATTGGTACTCTAATTAGTAAATGGGATCTACCGTCGCCGGAACCATTAGAAAAAGGGCTCTGTTAAATTAAGAATTTGAAAAAGAGCAAAGTTGAGTTGTCACTGGACTAAACGAGACAATACCGACAAGATTCCTTGTATTTTGAGCACGATTTACGATCTTTTGTTCTTCCATTTGTTAAGTATCTATCCATTCGCCTCTATTGGTCACCTTGATACCAGTGCTGTCAACTACTGCTATCACTATGTCGTCATTTTCTGGATCTATTTTTGGGCCCAGGTTTATCTTCGTCCTTTCTACCCTCCACCTCCAGATTGTTGTAAAGTCTGGAACTACTTCTTTGAGTTTCTTTATATGGATAGACATCATTCTTAGAAAGCCTTCTAATTGACAGTATGGTAGAAGTAGGTACGCATATGTACGGTGGCGAGCAGTAGCGATATCAAGTAGTTCGAATATCAATAGTGAGGGCCTTTCCTTTTCTTTCCTTCGTTCATTTTCTTTTGCTCTGTTGCTCACCAGTTCTGTGAAAAACCCAAATCAATAGCATTTCTACTCGCCTAACAAGAGACTCCTTTTATTCACTCCAGCTAATCTTTCTCTTTGGTTTTTTCTTCTTATCCTTCTTGCAGTTATCAGACAATATCTATCCTAATAACAGGAGCTAAATAGCTTGTTTGAAAAGTAGTTATTCAACACACCAGAATATTGTTAAAAGAGAGTTGCTTGTTCTTAAACACTATTCTTCGTTTGAAGATTTTAAGGAAAAGATAGCTCTGTACTTTAGAACAAAAAGATTTGGTCTGAACGTGAGAAACTATTTGTTAAGAGTTGTCTAGGAATATATATTAGATCTCTTGCGTAATTAGAAGGGATTGACCCCATCTGTTATCTGTGATTATCATCTGGTCCTAAACAGGATTCATTATTCTGTAGTTTACCCGTCCTGATACTGTATCTGATATTCTGTCGTATTTTCTGAGCCTGTTTCTGAATACATCATTCATTATCCTGTACTTTTTTAATCGAGCAAAGACATGTTCTACTACTATTCTCTTTGCAGAATGATTTCTGTTGTACTCTTCTTGCTCTTTAGTTAAAATTTGATTCTTTTTTCTTTTG